>NZ_JXYS01000071.1 GCF_000949295.1 Acidithrix ferrooxidans | reverse complement strand
ACGTAACGATTATCAATGGACGCGAAGCTCGAGCTATCAAACGACAAAGAAACAAGGCCGTCGGTCAACTACAGCACAAGATCAGCAAGTGCAAGAATGGATCTAAGAAGCATAAAAGGCTGGTAACTGCGAAGAAGAAGATCAACTCCAAAGCAAAGCTATCGCTTCGTGACTTTGATCATCAGGTTTCCAACAAGGCGGCCAATCACGTCATTAGCCACAACACCGCCAGAGTTATAGTTGGTGACGTGAGGGGCATCGAGAAGGAGACCAAGTCCAAGCGGCGCATGGGCCGCCACGGTCGTCAACAACTCTCCCAGTGGTCAAGGGGTCGACAGGAACGCTACCTCAAAGACAAGACCGGATTAGACCTAGATTTCCTGAACGAATCAGGTTCAACCAAGACCTGTCCAGCGTGCTTGACACGCAATCGACCATCAGGTCGGCCCTACCGATGCAAGAACCCTATTTGTGGTTTTACTTGTCATCGAGACGCTGTAGGAGCGATCAATATCCTCCAGAAGGCGTTATGCGGGGAATACACTCCAATTGGACCGGACATAAAAGTCCGAGTCACGTATCTCCGGGCTGTCGAGCGCTGGTCACTTGATCAACGTGAAGCACACCCCAAGGTGCAGTGCCGCAAGGCCAGAGCCCGAAGTAGTGCCCAGAACCGGGCCTTGTCTGAGGCAACTCAGATTAGCAAGCCGAAGCTAGCAAACTCATCCACCAGTACCGATTCATCGGTACCAGACCAGTTGGTCGTGGTGGCGTGACGGGAGCGATGCTTGGTAACCCCAACCAAACGGCGGAGCCAGAAGCCCCGTCCGTAAGGGCGGGGAGGTTCACCTCTCAATGAAGCTACCCTTTCACGGTTTATGGGCCTTAGTGGTCATCGATAGTTTCTATTGGCTATCGATGAGTTTTTTGGTTGGATTTATCGCCTCCAAAATACCCCTTAGGTGGCTATCTCCACGACTAGAGAGCCTAAGTGGGCGCTCGCTGTCGGATAGAATCTCTTTCTTACGGATGAGAACGAGGGTCGATAGATGGAAGTCGTACCTGCCCGAAGGCGGTGGTTTCTTTGGCGGTGGGGTTTCTAAGTCTCACCTCGGAAGTCGTGACCTCGATGGGATGAAGGCTATGCAAAAGGAATTTGTCCGTGCATCATTCGTCCATCAGATCCTGATCATCCTTTGGATTTTTCCATTTTTCTTCAATCCGTATTGGATGGGTGTGACTATGGGTATTTACGTCTTTTTCGCTAACGTTCCATGTTTGTTATCGATTAAATTTTCGACCTACAGATTCGAACTTTTATTGCGTAAGATTGAGTCGAAAGGTTCTTAGGAGTCCTTTTTGAAGAAGCTTTCGCGGTAGTAGCGAAGCTCTTCAATCGACTCCATGATATCGTCCAACGCCCTATGTCCTCGTTTTTTAGTGGGCGTTTCAGCTGAAATTTTAGGAGCCCATCGCCGGGCAAGTTCCTTGATCGAAGAGACGTCTATCGATCGATAGTGAAGATAATCATCAATTGAGCTAGCATGTTCAGCTAGAAATCGCCGATCGGTACCGATTGTATTTCCACAAAGAGGGCTACTTCTTGGGCTTTTAATATGGGACTTTATGAAGTCAAGCGTCTTTGTCTCTGCGCTCTGGATGGTTTCTGTCGAACTTCGAATCTCCTCCAAAAGGCCACTAGTGGAATGCATGGATTTAACGTAGCTATCCATCTCTAAAAGCTGTTCCTCCGAAGCGTTGATAACCAGGTCAGGGCCCACTTCTATAACTTCTAATTCATCGTTGGTTATGATTGTCGCAATTTCAACTATTACATGCCTCTTAGGGTCGAGGCCGGTCATTTCAAGATCTATCCAAACTAGCACCCTACGAAGTCTAGCTATCTTGGGGGTATGATGTAAGGGTAAAGGAGAATCGTGACCGATATCAGACCTAGTCAAAAACCTTTTATTGTGATTCCAACCTACAATGAGGCTGGAAATATCGTAGGCGCCCTAAATAGAATTCGCCTGGCGGTTCCAAATGCCCGTGTGATTGTAGTTGACGATTCGTCGCCTGATGGTACAGCGGATCTGGTGAAGGCTCTTGTGGTTGATGACGAGTACATCGATATTCGGGTTCGTCCTGCAAAGTCTGGTCTTGGTTCTGCATATCGATTTGGCTTCAAACTGGCACGCGAATCGGGTGCGACTGCAGTGATTGAGATGGATGCTGATCTCTCACACGAGCCCGAGGCGCTTCCTGAGCTTTTGAATGCTTTAGATGATGGCGCAGAGATGGCCATTGGCTCTAGGTACATTCCCGGCGGCGAATCACCTGGGCTATCGCCTAGCCGTCTTGCACTTAGCATGGGTGGGAACATCTATGCTCGCATCGCGTTAGGAATCCCAGTCAAGGATGCGACTTCAGGTTTTCGAGCTTATCGTCCGTCGCTTTTGGATTCGATCGATCTTGATACGGTGAGCGCTGATGGATATGGGTTTCAAATCGAAATGGTCTTTAGGGCAACTCTTCTTGGTGCCAAGATCGCAGAACGGCCGATTATCTTCAATCAACGCACCGAAGGCGTCTCCAAGATGTCAAGGATGATAGTAATCGAGGCGATCTCCCTTTGTAGCGTATGGGGACTCCAGAGACGTTTTCGTCAATTACGAGGCAATGACACCGATTTTGTTCCTTATCACAAGGGCAATAAGAGCGTGGTGCGAACCCTTGTCTCTTCAATTAAGGGATAATAACTCAAAAGTAGTTTTTAAGTTGGAAGACCAAGCAAAGGCCCTTTCTTCGTGATAGTCACTGAATTCTCATGTGGTTGCCTATGTCAGTAATAAGGTATCGTCGGGTTGACCCTAGAGGCAAGGTGCCAAGATACGCCCACGACGGCGATGGTGGTTGCGATCTCTATTCGATTCAGAGTTATCTTCTTGAACCGCTTCAAAGGGCAACTATCAGAACCGGCATAGTCCTAGAGATCCCAATGGGTTTTGGGGGCTTGATTTTGCCTCGTTCGGGTTTGGCGAGCAAATTTGGCGTAACACTCTCTAATTCTCCGGGACTTATTGATTCGGGTTATCGCGGGGAACTTATGGTTGCGCTAATTAACTTAGACCCCAAGAACTCCTTCGCCATAGAAGAAGGAATGAGAATTGCTCAACTGGTTATCGTTGAAGTTTCACAATTTATCTTTGAGGAAGTTGAAGAACTTGAAGGTACAGACAGAGATCGAGGCGGTTTTGGATCCTCCGGGTTAGGTTGAATTTGAGCCAGTTCTATTGGTAGCCGCCGAGAGCTTTGGTGAGAACATCTCTCTTGGATTCATGCGGGATTTTAGCTTTTGAAATTGATAAACCCCTCTTGGCACCTTACATTGGCTTCCGATCAAGGGATCATATGGGCTGATGGGCGCTGGAACTTATCAAAATATCACAAGATGATCAATGGGTAAATCATAAGGAGTTCAAATCTAATGGGTTATGGAACGATAAATCAATCTCTCCTCCTTGGTCTATGGTCCGTTTCTTTTGAAATAGGTAGCTTGGGATAATAGAATCTATTTTTATCGGGAATTATTAGGGGTTTTCATGGGCTGATCTCATGAAGATTGCGTTTTAGGTAGTGGGGTAGTGTGCAAAAGCTAAGTGGACTCGATACGGGATTCTATTATCTGGATTCACCCGGAATGCATTTGCACATTGGCGTTGTGTTGATCTTCGACGGTACCTCGATTCCTATTGAGGAACGCCTCGCTGCGACTAAGGCACAGATTCTCGATCGCATTCACGCGATGGACCACTTTAGTCAAAAGATCGCTGAGATTCCCTTTGGACTCGGAGAGCCATATTGGACGAATGATGCCAACTTCAATATTGACAACCACGTCAAGGCTGGGGTTCTAGATTCAATCGATAGGGACCGTCTGGTTGAACTTGCGGGTGAGTTTATCTCCATTCCACTCGATAAGGCTAGGCCACTGTGGGAGATTATGGTCCTCCCGCACTTAGATAAGTCGCGCTTTGCCTTGGTTGCCAAACTTCATCACACTATGATCGACGGAATTATGGGTATAGAGGTATTAGCCAACCTCTTTGACTTTGAGGCTAATCCGAGGGAATTTTGGGGACCCAAGGCAGTCGCGGTCGAAGCAGAGGAGGTAGGAATGGCGAATCTGGTCGGTATCTTTGCGAACTCGTTAATCGATAAGTTTCAATCGGTCCCTGAGGACGCCCGTAAAACGATTTCGGCCCTTTCTCAGTGGTTAAGTTTTACCTCAGATTCCGACAACTCTAGGCTTCTAAAACCCCTATTTGCCGCACCGAAGACTCCTATTAACGGAGCGCTTACAAGTGAAAGAGTGGCTCATTCAATCACGTTTCCTCTAACGAGGCTCAAACTTTTAGCCAAAGCCGCACATGTCACAGTGAATGATCTATTGATGTCAATAGTTTCCTTCGCACTAGATGACTACCTCAAAGGTAAGGATTGGCAAGGTGGAGTTGATCTCGTCTCAATGATGCCTATGGCCAATCATCGCCGGGATGATCAAGGTGGTTCAAATCAGATCAGTGCTCTCTTTGTATCTTTAGGAAATTCGATCACAGATCCAAAGGATCGAGTTGTCGAGATAGCTCGAGCTACCTCGGCTGCGAAAAGATTTCATCGCAAAGCCGATCTTGCAGAACTAGTTCGATTGACGCACTATGTGCCACCGCTTTTCACCTGGGCACTTTCTCGGGTGGCACATCAGCTAAAGGCATTTGATTACATAGGCCCCGCTTTTAATATTCTTATCTCCAGTGTTAAGGGTCCAGATCAACCACTCTTTTTCGCAGGAACAAAACTGGAGGAAGTTATTCCCTTTGGTCCTCTAGCGGATTCAACTGGTTTGAGTGTTACCGCTGTAAGCTACAGTGGGCAAATGGTTCTAGGGCTGGTAGGCGACTCTAAATTGGCTGGCGATGTAGTGAAGTTTGGGGATGCCATCTCCGATGCAGTGGAGCTGCTTGAATCGATATTTTCAGCGGCTTGAAAGCATTAATGCAAGATCAGTTTTGTTGAATTGTTGCCAAGGCTTTTGGCTTGGATCCATAAGTTACAACTTTGTAATCGGATTTTCTTTAAGTGAATGAGCTTGACGATCGTGCGGTTATACTGGTTAGAGCAATTGCGGACGTGGCTCAGTGGTAGAGCATCACCTTGCCAAGGTGAGGGTCGCGGGTTCGAATCCCGTCGTCCGCTCCAAATTGAATAGTAATCCCCTAAAGTTTGTTCATAATCAAAGACATATGCTAAGAGGGCCGTCTTCGTCTTTTTTTCAAAATGAAGTGCGTTACTTTACTCGTTAGGTTACGGGTTAGAGATATACCTGGACCCCGCTAAAAACTGAAAGAACCATTACGTTTGAGTGAGTGGCGCCTACACCATTTACTTCAATGACGAGGCCGCCATTAGTCAAACATCGTTTTTGCGAAATGCTGTCGTTTTTGCGAACTTCTTATAAAAAGAATACAGGAGATGCCCATCGTCAAGGAACCGATATTGGCAAAATCAAGATGGATGAAACTCACATCAACTCTTCTGAATAAGTGGGTAATAGCTTTCAACGAAAATATCCCCCGAAAAAGATCCCCGGAAAGAGATTAATTGAGGAGAGAGAACGCCCTTTAAATCAGGGGTTCCACCCAATTGCAGCAGCCCATTCTTCGGCGGCGACCGCTATAACGTCGACTATCGGATCCTTGGTATCTGAATAAGTGGCGGTGTCGTCACAGAGTTGACTAAGGGCGAGCTTGAATTGACCATAGGCGACTACCGCTTCAGGGTGTGCTCTAAACCAATCACGAAATAGAAGCGCTAACCGCTCGTTCGGCGATCCAGTAAGCCTTACGTGTAGATTTACATCAATTGCACCGTCTATGCGACGCAACCAAAGGCGCTTTGACCACAAATTGGAATTATCAAGTCGGCCCGCGGGAACATGGTCTAATGTAATCTGTGACAACTCAAATCCGAGTGACTCAAAAAGACCGCTTCGGAAACGTTTTAAGGCATCGAGATCGTAAACACTCAACTGGATGTCTAGAACATTCTTTGACGCCATTGCCTCGATAGCAGTGCTACCAATATGATCAATTCGATCTGCAAGATTACCAAGCTCACTCAGAAGGTCAGCAATCAATCCTTCGGCTTCGACCGGCCATGAGGGGCGGTAATTGACTACTAACGGTTTGACTAAGTACACTTGATCAGCCTATCGTTGTGATTATTCATGAATAGTTTATCTTGCTGATTAGAGCTCCCCGAAATCTCGTGAACTTCTATGGACGATTCGTAGCAAGATGATCAAGACTCTGAGTGCATCGAAATATCGGCCCTCCCCCATAGAAACGGACCCGCTAGAAACGCAAAAGTCCTATATATTGGCCTACAGATTCGCTTTGGGACGGAACATTCCAAGTAAGTGTTAAATCCATGACCGTATATTGGCGGTTGCTACCCTGAGAAGCGTCAAAGGTGTAGCAGGAAAGAGGATTCTATTTGGGATTGAGTTTGCAATGCAATCGTTATCATAGGTACCACGGGCCTGAAAGGGTTTTCTCGGCGTCTTCTCCATCACAAGCACTGCTAAGGTCTCAATAGTATCTAATGTTTGGATGTCGGATCAAGGTTTCCAAAGACGTGCCTTTTTGGGTTTCAGATAGATATGGCCAACGATTTCATGTTGGGCTCTTGAATGCCATAGCCCAAAAGCGAGCTATGGCATCGGAGACTTTTGTCCATGACTGCCAAATGGTCGATGATCTGGAATTTGGCAACTGTTGTTTTAGCGGATCATCGAGTGGCTAGGAGATTCAAGGGCGAACCTTGCTTGGCATGGATAGGTAGATTTCGGCACCTCCGTCGACGAATTGCGCCGATTTTTCTGCCATGGGGTCTTTTAAAAGCTCGCCATCTGCGGTTTTGAGTCGTTGCGAAAGGGCCATTGAACAGAACTTAGGTCCGCACATTGAGCAAAAGTGGGCTTTTTTGGCTGCGGGAGCGGGGAGTTCTTCATCGTGAAAGGCTCGAGCTTTTTGTGGGTCAAGTGAAAGGTTGAATTGGTCCTCCCACCTAAAGTCAAATCGAGCTCGAGATAGTGCTAGGTCTCTTTGTGCTGCCCCCAGGTGGCCTTTAGATAAGTCACCAGCGTGTGCCGCGATCTTGTAAGCAATCATACCTTCTTTTACGTCGTCTGCATTTGGGAGTCCCAAGTGCTCTTTGGGCGTAACATAACATAACATTGCGGTTCCATGGCTTGCAATTAGTGCAGCACCAATCGCCGATGTGATGTGATCGTATCCGGGTGCGATATCTGTAGTTAGTGGTCCCAACGTGTAAAAGGGCGCTTCGTCACAGAGTTCGACCTCTTTTTGCACATTCTCAGCGATACGATTTATTGGTACATGACCAGGGCCTTCTACCATTACCTGAACGTCGTGGGCTCGACAGATCTTTACTAATTCACCAAGGGTAGCCAATTCGGCAAATTGAGCTTGGTCGTTAGCGTCTGCGATAGATCCCGGCCGCAGTCCATCACCAAGGGAGATGGTGACATCAAAGGTTGAAGCAATTTCACATATCTCAGCAAAATTCGAATAAAGGAAGTTTTCTTCATGGTGAGCAAGTGCCCAAGTTGCCATTATCGAACCTCCACGACTGACAATTCCGGTAACCCGTGGAATCGTCAGAGGAATGTGGCTCAGGCGAAGACCCGCATGAATTGTCATATAGTCGACCCCGCCCATTGCTTGTGCAATCATCGTCTCTTTGAATGCTTCGAAACTGAGATTTACGGGGTTTCCACCAACCCGTGCGAGCGTTTCGTAGATTGGCACTGTGCCAATCGGGACTGGGGAGTTTCTAAGAATTGCATCTCGGGTTAGAGCAATATCTGCTCCGGTGGAAAGATCCATGACCGTATCGGCACCCCATTGGATCGCGGTATGGAGCTTGGTTACCTCGTCGCCAATGTTGGCAGAGACTGAGGAGTTGCCTATATTGGCATTTACCTTTACCAAAAAGCGTGAACCGATGATCATTGGCTCGGCTTCAGGGTGGTTGATGTTTAGTGGAATAATGGCGCGACCCTTGGACAGTTCTTCTAGGATAATGCCAACGTCGACCCCTTCTCGGATTGCGACAAATTCCATTTCTGGGGTGATTATTCCTGACTTTGCATAGCCATACTGGGTAGGGCGTTTGCCTTTGTTGGCAACCCTAGGTGGCACTGAACCCCCAGTATTGGTTTTATCTGAATCTATAGCATGGGTGTCATCTCGGTTGGAAATCCACCTCTGTCGCAGCGGCGTAATTCCACTATTCCCAGGGGAATCTTCGCCAGTTGTATCATAAAGATCTAGCTTTACGTTATTTGAGTTTTCATCGAGTTCGTCGAGCACCACTCGTCGAAATGGTACTTTTATGTCAAATAAGGAACCATTAACGTAGACTTTAGATGGTTGTTCACTCATGTAAGGTACTCCCTCCGCCGGCGTTATCCGGATCAGGTCAGACGGTCGGTTTACCGCAATTAGCGGATCCCTCTCAGCAATATAGCTCCCGTGTTTTCGAATCAAACGCTAGTCGCCCGTGGCGAACTTCCACGCCTAGATTTAGTATTTGCCTTTTTTAGCTGGAGATTTGGATCGATAAAATGTAGATAAAAGGTTATAGAAATGATGCATAGACGATTAAGACATGCTCTTAGTCGTCTATGGGTTTAAACCGATTTCGCTCTAATGAATCGATAGCTCAACCTATGAATCCTGGTTTGTCTTATAGTAAGTGGCTATTGAGCGCCTCTATTGACAATTAGTACTATAGAAAATGGCGCCATTATTTTACCTAATCAAGTGCATTAACAGATGGATTTGAACCAAGATAAGTCCAAATAGGATAGGAGTGGGGCTAAAGGTGAAGATACTTTAGATCTTAATAGACGCGTTATGTTTAATTGCAATCTGACGCGTAATCTACTGCAATTATAAATTTTAGGTTTGTGTGTATTCCTTTGTAATTGAGTTCTATCGACTGCGATGCCATGGCTATTTCGGCCTCCTTATCCGAGCCCTTCGATAAGGTGGTTTCCGCCATCTACCACCAAGAGGTGTCCGTTGATGTAGCTAGCTTCATGGCTAGCCAGAAAAGTTACGGCGCTGGCAACCTCCTTCGGTAGTCCTGAGCGTCCCATTGGAGATGCTAGACCGTGGTGACTCTCTGTCTCGGTCTGAGCTGGTGTTGCTATCCATCCCGGAGCAATTGCATTCGCAGTAATCAAAGCCTTGGCGTGTTCGACTGCTGTAGTCTTTGTGAGTGCCACCATCGCTGCTTTAGCACTCGCATATGGTCCTTCGTTCACCACTGCACCGATTGGCCCGGTCGTTGAAGCGATGTTGACGATTCGTCCATATTGGCGATCAACCATCGTTGGCAATACATGTTTGGTCATCAAAAAGGCAGTTGTAAGATTGCGATCAATTGATTCCTTCCACTTCGCCAATGGAAGTTCGAAAAGAGGTATAAAAGTTTCAGGCGCCGTAATAGTCCCCATGCCGGCATTGTTTACCAAGATCGAGAGGCCCCCAAAGAGCTCAAGGGCTGCTTGAACTATCTGCTTGGCGTTTTGTTCTAAGGTTAGGTCTGCAACGATGCCATGAGCTAGGATTCCTTGGTCTTGAAGCTCTTTAACTCGCATGAAGATCCGTGTGGTAGTCGATGTGATTACGACTTTTGCGCCCCTATGACCCAGTTGGCTGGCACAGGCAAAGCCGATCCCACCTTCGCTGCCAGCACCGGTTATGATCGCTACGTCACCTTTTAGTGAAAACATTTCCCTACCCAAGTATTCTGATTATTTTGAGCCATAGCATTTTGAAGGCGAGGCTGATCAAAGATTGATCCTCAGTGTCTCCGAGCTAGCGCGCACAGATCGCTAACTTAGCACGTTTCCTGGTTCAGTGAGAGGTACATGAGTGAGAGGTAAATCATCATGGGACTAATCGCCCATCAATCTCCTCTGAAGTACATTGGCGATGGGGGTCAGCGCTTATTGGTGCTATTTGCCAACAATGCGAGAACTGCCGGGGTGATTGAAACCATGGCAGTGGTTCATTCAACCTTCGAATAGGCGGCAATCGATGGTGTTGCTTTATTTGATTTAGCGATTCTAAGTCTCAGTATCGCCGATAGTGGTTCTGATACTCCGAGATTGGATCCAAGATCCAATCCAATTAGAAGGTTGATGAGATGCCTTGGTAGATGCGATGAAAGCAGAGTGGCTGCTGACAATTTGTTGGCAGCCAAAGTGGTGATTGGCGCTACCCACGCAGTCAGAAGTGGTCCAAGATGGCAAATCAGATCTGGTGGAAGCGTCCAATGCCTACCAATTGCCCCAAGCAATGTCGAAAATATAAAGAGGCCGAGGATCGCAATGGGATTCATCTCAAGTAGCATTTTTAGAAAGGGAACCGCCCAAAGACAGATCAATGGCAGCTGCATCCAATCCAATAAAAGCGAGTAATGGTACTGGGCTGGCTGTGGTTAGCACTGCAATGGTTGCTAAGTCAACCCCAGCTATTCCCGGTCCCAACCGAAGTGGTAGTGCGCCAAATTGCTTTGTGGTGCATGGCTTAGATCCAATCTGCGCCAGATCATGATGACTATCATGGTGGCCACTATTGCGATCACCCATGGCAAAAGGATACGCGCGGCAAAACTAGCTCCGCTGATGTGATCTGTAGAAAGCACCAGGACATTGGTCAGATTGAAACCTGGCAGCAGCAATGAGGCTGAATTGGCTATGAAGATCGATCCACAAGCAAAAGCTTCCTTTGGCTCTTTTGTGTCCTTGATGCATGAATCAAGGTAGGGGTTAGAAAGACCACAGAGTTATCAAGGTTGAGAATCACGGTTATGACAACCACCAGGGCCATCATTGCTATGAGAAGTACGAATCCGCTTCCTCTTATTTTGGCTGTGAAGCCGCCGATTGCCTCAAATGGACCATCGGCCGCGGCGACAACGCCAATCTAAAGTAAGCCCGATAATAATAGAAACGTTGTTCAGGTTTGATCTAGTGCATTTTGAACCAACGGGAGCGTAATTGCTTTCCGTAAGGGAGGGGTCAAGCGACCTCAATTCTTTCTTGGTCTCCCTGATTTACCTCTTGGGAGTTTCTGGTTTTCTATGTGCTTTCTCACCGTACTTCTTTACCGTCTCTAATGGGGCCCCACCACAAGACACTACCGACTATGAGGGTGACCAAAAGTGCTTCCCCCACAAAGCATCTCGGACTTCCGGGGAGTTCTTTGCCTTTGCTCTCATGGCCGATCGCGTCTTCATAGACATCACCAGTCTCGATGCCTAGCCATATCCTTGCTATATGAAGAGGTACTTGGGATGAGTCTGTGGACCCTCCTCATGGATGCGCCCAATTGATCTCTACTCTAGATGACCTCTTTTGAGCGCGATAATGGTGCTGTTGGCTGTGGTCCTTCGAATGAAAGGCCAGTTGTCTTTCTTTGATTTGGTGTGGCAGTTATTTTGTAGTGATCAGAGACCGTGTCTTTGATTTGCAATCTCAATGCTCTCGATTATGATGATCGGCCATAACCAGCCTAGATCCGCGCGCTTTGGCAATGATTTGTTGACTTTACTTGCGCCCCGCTTTCGACATTGTTGGAATAAAGTGTAGGAATGATAAGAGCATTTTTAATTGACGAAGTTGACTCTAAGGTAACGGGTTCTGTCCGTGAGATCTCTGAAGACGCGCTCCCACATGAGGGACTAGAGATCGAGGTCTTGTATTCCACACTTAATTACAAAGACGGCATGGTGATCAATGGTATTGGTAGGCTCGTTCGAAATTATCCCCATGTTCCCGGCGTTGATCTGGTAGGACGCGTCAAAGCCAGCAGCGACCCACGGTTTAATATTGGTGATGAAGTCATTGCAACCGGGTGGCGAATTGGAGAGAGCTACTGGGGAGGATACTCGACCCTTGCCAAGATAAATCCAGACTTTGCAATTCCTTTGCCTTCAAACCTCTCTCCTTTCCATTCAATGGCCCTTGGTACGGCAGGCCTTTCGGCTATGTTGGCAATCATGGCATTAGAGAGTCTCGGCCTTTCTCCAGATTCAAGTGATAAGCCAGTCTTGGTTACAGGTGCAGCAGGAGGCGTGGGCTCGATAGCAATCATCGCTCTTCATCAACTCGGATATAAAGTAGCGGCCTCAACCGGACGCATGAGTGAGACCGAATACCTAAAGGGCCTCGGGGCAGATGAGATAGTCCCCAGACAGGAACTGGCCGAAGAGACCAAGCGACCTCTAGAGACAGAGCGTTGGGCCGGGGCAATTGATAACGTTGGTGGATCGACCATAGGGCGCATCCTTGGTCAAATGGTCAGTGGATCATCGATAGCATCAGTTGGTTTAGCCGGAGGTGCTGGCTTTTCATCAACGGTAATGCCATTTTTGCTCAGAGGAGTGAACATTCTCGGTATAGATTCGACCGCTTGTGCAAATTCAAGGCGCGAGATTGCTTGGAGACGACTTGGGGAGTTGATTCCAAGATCTCAGCTGGAGTCACTTACAACGATTCAGACATTAGACGACCTATCTGGCCTTGCTAGTGATATTCTTAGCGGTAAAATTCGAGGTCGTGTAGTTGTCGACGTAAAAGAGCAAGGGCACTAAGTAAATATATCGTCGACGGTCCAGGTTGGTCTTTAGGATCGATCTGGATCCAACTTGGGTTGTGTGAGCGGTTCGTAAATTAGCGCTGGAGATTAATAATTGGTTTTGTACGACCCTATTCAAATCAATGATGAGGTAACCCTCAATGAGATGATTGAGGGTTACCTAAAGCAGACGCTTTTGATTGGGCTTGTTACACAGTGGAGCAGTTCGTCTAAGGTCGTTCTTTCTACTTTGGAAGAACTTGTAAGAACCTCTCCCGATGAGATTGTGATCTTGATTGTTGATGTTGATCACAACGATTGGGCACGCAAAAGATTTTCGGTTGATTCGGTGCCAATGGTTATTCGGATGAGGGAGGGACAGGTAGCGGCAGTCTCGTTGGGAAGTCTGCCAATTAGATCTCTTGCAGCCCAACTGCGTCTATAGATTTGACAGCTTCCCGCCTAATTGGCTACCTTTAGATTTGAGTTGTGCGACGAAAATACTAGCTCTCATCGATCTACTATGGTGGGAAGTGCCACAAGCGAGAACGTAATGTAGGGTTTAGCCAACCTATTGTTACCCTAATCAAACGGACAAGAAAGATGATCTTAAAAGTTCCTTTTAGTAAAGAAATTGATGTTTACCGACGGGATCACTAATTGCAGCTAAAAGCCGCCTTGATATATGTAGATTAGACGTTGACAATGCTCTACATCAAATGTGGTTGGCAGCTCAATGCAGGGTAAAAATAGTCAAGGCGTAGATCGCGAGATTTGAATCATCAACGTTAAAAGTCGATACCTCGCGGAACCTGTTCCGCTGTAATCTCTGTCAATGATGACGCCATTGAAAATGCATATCGGTCAGTCATCCCTGCGACGTAACCAACCACCTTGTGATCGTAGTCAGGACTATCGAGGCTGATTACCCCTCTATCTTTGATCAGATTGCTAAAGAGTTGCCTATCGGAGATGAGCTTTGTGACCAGGGCGCGCAAAACCTCGATTACCTGTTCTGATTGGCGAATTGATTCGGGACGCAGATAGATGGACTCATAGTTGAATTGTCTCATTGCTCCTAGGGCAGTTGCACCTTCCTCATCCATGGCTATATATCCAGTCTTGACTGCAGTGAACACGATGGAATTTATAAAGTAGTTAAGTTGCTCAGAACGAGTTGTTCCGACCACGCGAGTAATTTTATGAGGGACATCGCACTGTCCGAGGATATGCGCATTAATAGCATCTTCTAAATCATGAGCGCAATAGGCGATTCTGTCAGCCCATGAGACAACTAGTCCTTCGGGTGTGGCGGGCTCTGGCCTTGACCAGGAATGATTTCTAATTCCATCTAGGGTCTCCTCGCAAAGGTTCAAATGCGTTAGAGTTGAGTCTGCTCCAAAGACTGCGTGATCATAGCCGTCGGGTAGGAACAAAGAGAGAGCATCTTCACTAGCGTGGCCCCCAGGACCATGGCCACAATCGTGGCCCAGAGCAATAGCCTCTGAGAGGTCGACATTAAGTCCCAACCGCTTTGAGATTGCCCTGGAAACCTGGGCAACCTCGAGGGCATGGGTCAACCTTGTTCTTTGGTGGTCAGCAGGAAAGACAAATACCTGAGTCTTGCCAGCGAGTCGCCGAAAGGAGCTCGAATGTAGAATACGGTCGCGATCTTTTTCAAAACAACTTCGATATTGATCTTGGGGTTCGACGATACGGCGGTTTCCTCCCGAATATCCCCTTGTTGCATCGGGGTTTGGCGTCCATTCAAATTCTTGGCTACGAACTTCATGGCCTACCTGAATCTTTATCTTGGAGTGAGCGTGGGCATGTACGATCTCTGGGTTTTCATTCCAGCCTTGCATGGTCTTTTCCCAAACTTGAGATCTCTCGCTATTTGTCGCTTTAGGCAATTTCTCCCCCTGGCTGTTGTAGATAGAGTATCGAGTAGTGCCGACCTAAGTGATGTTCCTTGGTGCTTATGCATTTTTCGAATCGAATTCGTCGTTTATATTTGATTTTCTCATACAACTGTGACATGGTCACAAAGGTTTATCGAGCTTCACCGATGGCCTAAATTAATATGATAGTTATCGCTTTCGTATCGTCTTTGCATCTTTGCACATGCAGGTAGACGACTTGGCTAGGGCTAATAGCACTACTTGGGTACATTCAAATGGTGATTCATGTGAAGTGACTGAACGTCATGGGGTTCGAGTTGCTTTGGTAAAAAAGTTGAACCCCTTAGATCATTTCGGACTGGCTGGTCAATTGTCTCTGGACAATTGAGGTTCGGAGTGACTTCATAAGACCAAAGAGGGGGTAATTTGTGGCCTGTCTGGCATCTTTCCTAATGATCTAAATGGGGTTTACAAAGGGTGATGACTGGTGGGCTAATATCGCCTCCACCGAAGAAAATCGTGGAATAATGGATCACGTAACTTTTAATAGAATGGTGATAAAATGAAAATCCTGGGTAAATTTCGCAATATCGTGCTTGAGCGGGGTGACGATCTGTTTTACCTGACCATGAATCGACCGCAGAGGAGAAATGCTCTCTCCCTAGATCACCTCAAGGAACTTCAAACGGGCCTAGATATTATTGGTGAGAGCGATGCCCTCGGAGTCATCATAAGCGGTGCGGGCCCGGTGTTTTCCGCTGGTCATGACTTTTCCGATATGGTAGATGCGAATCTTCCAGAGATGCGCCATCTATTGTGGACCTGCACCAAGGTTATGTTAAGCCTCGGTGAGATCCCTCAAGTGACGATGGCCAAAGTCCATGCATTGGCTACAGCGGCGGGAGCCCAACTTGTCGCCAGTTGTGACTTGGTTGTTGCGTCAACCCAGGCCGGCTTTGCTGCTCCTGGCGGTCGTGGAGGTTGGTTTTGTCACACTCCCATGGTTGCAATTTCAAGATCGATTGGCCAAAAGCGCGCTATGGAGATGTCTTTGTGCGGGGATGTCATAGATGCTAAAACAGCAGCAGAGTGGGGCTTGGTAAATAAAGTCGTAGAACCTGAGAGTTTGGATGAGGCTGCCGTGGAATTGATGCGACGCGCGACCAGAGGATCTGCGTTTTCCAAGGGTGTTGGAAAAGCTACGTTGCATAAGACCATGGAAATGAGTCTTAAAGATGCGTATGCGTTGGCGGTGGAGACGATGGCATCGATGTCCCAAAGCGCCGATGCCAAAGAAGGTATGGCTTCATTTCTCGAAAAGCGCAAGCCGAATTGGGCGAATTGCTAGCTTTTTGTTCGGATTCTTAGCGTTGAATAGGGGTTTAGTCTTTTTGGTGTGAACGTTAAGATTTTGGTCATCGTGATCTTGGAGTTGAACCTTGGATTACAAGTGGCTATGATTTCGCTATGGCATCAAAATCTCCAAAAGACCGTTATAAGAAGTTACTCGATGCAGGAAAGACCGTCTCTCGAATGTCAACCGATAGGGTTGAAGAGATCGCGCGTGATCTAATGCATCTCTCTGAGGTTCAGCGGAATCAAGCCTTAGAGCTTATAGAAGATGTGATTCAGCGCTCTAAACGAAGTACTGAGTTCTTCGCTGACACCATCCGTCACGAAGTGGAAAAGCAGGTTAATACTCTGAAACTTCCTACTAAAGAAGATTTAGTTGAAGTAACTGAGGCAATGAATCAGATAAAAGATGACGTAGTGTCGCTTTCTGCACTTCGTGAGGAGTTGCGTGGTGATGTTGTAGCACTTAGCGAAGCGGTGGCCAAACTTCTTACAAAAAGGGAGTCACACGTTGATTCTGCTAGTGATGTTGTTGTGGTTGAAGATCTTCCAATCACCCCAGACGAGGCCACGAAGGTAACAAGTAAGACACCGAGAAGAAGTCGGGCATCTAAAGCCGTCCCGACTGAAGCCGTACCGGAAGGCGAGTCAAGCGGAGACCTACCGAATCTAGATCAGTAGCGCTTTCGTATACGGTTGTGGCTTTTAGTTAAGTGCCGTTGGGCCAGCGATGAACCAACGGCACGCGCCACCCTTTTGCACTCCTATCATGTTCCTAGATGACTAAACGTAGCGCATCAATGCGACTTGACAAAGCAATGGTAGTGGAAGGTTTGGCTAGAAGTCGAGACCAAGCTATGGAATTGATAGTAGCCAATCGCGTCCGAGTCAATGGATCGATAGCCCTAAAAGCTACACGGCAGATACGGCCGAGTGACTCGGTGCATATTTTAGGGCCCAAGTCTAAATATGTGGGTCGAGGGGCCTACAAACTTCTGGGCGCACTCGATGATCTTTCGATTGATCTGAATGGGTTAACTCTAAGTGATTTCGGTTCTTCGACAGGTGGATTTACCCAGGTGGCAATCGAGCGTGGGGCAATCGCGGTTGTGGCTGTCGATGTTGGCGTTGGTCAAATGGATCAAATTGTATCCAGACATCCCAAAGTGGTCCTTTTGGAGGGTGTCAATGTTAGAAATGTCAACAGGGACGACTTCGATCTTCCCCACTTTGACATGGTCGTTGGTGATCTGAGTTTTATCTCTCTGCTAACGATCGCTGACGTGGTGAAATCAGTCTTTCTAGAGAATTCCGGAAGATTTCTGCTCTTGGTAAAGCCTCAATTTGAGTTAGATCGCAGGTCTGTTTCAAGAGGGAAAGGCGTCATAAGAGACCCTCAACTTTGGAAGGCCGCCATAATTAAAGTTGGCCAAGGGCTAGAGGAGCGACAAGCTCGAATCTTAGCAGTCGTGGCTTCGCGTATCTCCGGTGCTCAAGGAAATCGAGAGTTTTTCATCTACGGTAGTTTCGGTGATGATGAATTAGGGAAGTCTCAATTGGCCATGCTGGCCAATTTATGTGTTGATTCTCTGATCGCAGAGACAATGGGTGAAAGTGAAGAGTTACCCAGTGAGGAGTAGTCTTTGGCTTTGACCTCCAACGTGATTTTTTAACGACTAATTGATTACAGATTTCATCGAATCAATACCAGATATGGTCGGCTAAAAGTCAACATTAAATTGATATACCCTTAGCGCCTTGGTCTAGTTTGATCTTTATTAGGCGTTACAATTAATCTTTACATCTGGTAGTTGGATGTTAGGTGCCAGATGGCTACCGGAGTATGGCGTCGCTGGCGCCAGTGTGATTCATAGAGGCAAAATGTTCCCTCTGGCTTACTGAGAACTTGCCTTTTGGTCGAACTCATCTCAAAGAGCCACCCGGCATTCGAGTGGATTTAATGTGTCTTGAATTGGAAGGGATCTCCCTTGGTTTTCTAAAGACACGATCGACTCGAATGCGGATAATGCTTATTTTTCTATGAATGAGCCTGGTTCGATTAGATTCCCTTGGTGGCCTGCCAAGTTATGATTCCTCCGTCTAGGTTTTTGGCGTTGATTCCGTATCTGACCAAAAGTGCTTGGGCGCTATGTCCGCGTTGACCTACTCGACAAAAGACGATCGGATTTGGTGTGGCAATCTCGCGATATCGCTCTCTTAGCGAATTCAATGGAATGTTTTTAGCCCCGGGGATTGTACCTTGGGCAAATTCAGCTTCGTCTCGGACGTCTATCAGTTCCACGCCAGTTTCGATTGCCTCTTCGATCTCATGCCATTGAGTTGCTCTAAAGTTTCCCTCGAGTCGGTTCTCCGCGATGTATCCAATCATGTTTATTGGGTCCTTCGCGGATCCAAATTGTGGAGCATAGGCTAGTTCAAGGTCGGCCAATTCCCAGACCTTCATCTTGGTTTTGATGGCAGTTGCTATAACGTCGATCCGTTTGTCGACACCGGCGCCACCAATAATTTGAGCACCAAGGATTCGGCCATCCGAGCGGGATGCGATTACCTTAATGTGCATCTCCTCAGCGCCAGGAAAGTAGGTTGCATGAGAGTTGGGGTGGCTGTGGATACTCTCAATCTCAATGTCAGAGTGCGATAGTCGCTTTTCGTTTACCCCAGTGAGGGCAATGTTGAGCCCGAAGATCGTGACGATTGCGGTTCCCTGAGTATAGGGGTCTGCGCCTAGCCTTCCCATAATGGCATCTGCAGCCCGTCGACCTTGACGATTTGCGACATTTGCCAAGGGAACGAGGTTGGCACCAGAGTCAAAGAACTCTCGTTTTTCCACGGCGTCTCCGACGGCGAAGATTGCGGGATCATTGGTTCGAAGGTCGTCGTCAACAACTATTCCACCTCGGGTTCCGATCTCAAGACCACAGCTTTGTGCGATGGCTATGTCGGGGCGTACGCCAGCTGCCGCGATAAAGAGGTCACTTGCGATGGTTGAGCCGTCTGACAATGTTGCTACGTTGTTTTCGATTTTCTCGATCGTCGTTGAAGTGGCAATGCGAACTCCATGGCCTTGAATCTTGTCGGTCAAAAGTGCGGCCATCTCGGGATCTAAGGGTGGAAGGAGTTGGCTGGAAGCTTCGATAATAGTTACCTGTAACCCTCGATTGGAAAGATTTTCCGCCACCTCTAAGCCAATGAAGCCACCTCCAATGATTAGTGCACTTTTGGTCTTGCCTCCCAGGCGTTTGGTTATAGCTTGTACATCTTCAACAGTGCGCAACTGGAAGGCGCTCTCGATCCCAGGGATTGGCAGTGCTATGGCCTTTGCGCCTGGACTTAGAACTAGGTAGTCGTAGTCCAAAGAGGTGCCAATGCCTTTCTCGATGCCTTGTACCTCGATTTTATGTGCGTCTCGGTCGATATTTGTGGCTTCGTGCCCTACCAAAACGTCTATGTCAAATCTTGCCTTGAGGGATGCTGGGGTCTGCAGCAGGAGATCGGCTTCGTCTTGAATTACACCCCCTACGTAATAAGGTAGACCGCAGTTTGCGTATGATACGTAATTAGAGCGCTCAATGACTGTTATCCTCGCATTTGGATCCAGTCTTCTTAGGCGAGTGGCACAAGACATGCCTCCAGCTACGCCCCCAACAATTACGTAGGATTTTGGGCTAGCCGTCGTCTTTTGAGCTTCGGTATTGTTCATTTTGCTTTGTTGCTAAAGCTTGTCTGTTTGGAGCACTTTAGCAACGACTCCTTATCTGTTTAGTTAGATTTGGTCGATAATTTTTGATGAGTTGGATCCGGATTGATTGACGATAGATAAAAGTCACATTCGTGGCTTCCGTTTTAGTAACGAAAGAGCACCATGGCTAAACCTTGAGTATCACTTTCGAAGAGACAGCTCAAAGCAGAGATAATGACTCTTAAATTTGGCGCATTGCTATGCATGCGACTTGATCTAGGTCGTCTGGTTCTGCCTTCTCCCTTTGCAAGTTGGTTTTTTGGTTTTCAATTGTTGCGCTGCCTATTTTCTTTTATAATCACTATACCCCAAGGGGTATATAAGATAGGCCATTAGCCTTGTTTTATCTCAGGGAGATGCCGTTACACCACTGGTACTCCTTTAGAAACTCATTGGCTCTTTCCTCTTTGGATTCGCCGCGATCTCAAAAGGTCACTGTTTACCCAGCGATGGCGGTGCGGTGAGGTTGTTGTGCTGGCAATGCTCCGAGGTATAAATCGCTCTAGAGTTGGCATTCGACGGAGAGGCGGAGAGATGCTATGGCGACAAAGATTGAAACGATTCTTTTCTGTCATGAGGCACTAGATCAAGGCACCTTAAGCAACAGCAAGGCTGTTATGGCCACAACGGCGGTGTCTTGAAGTTGACACTTTTTGACGCTTTCGTTTGTTTGCGCTGGCACGTTGTCCGGATCCAGATGAATCTTAAACCTTAGGTATCCATTGGTGACTGTGATTACATGATATAGACAGTTAAAAAAAATCGGTGGTTTGGGGGATCGCGTTGCTCGTAGATAAATGTTTCGATAGCTCACGTTGAGATTTAGTATCGTTTCATTTTAAAATGGCCCAAAGACTATTACGAAGATCGTTTTTGTGATTTTGTGCTGGTGCTAAGTTGAGTTAAAGTTAGCAAATTTGAGGATTTGTGCGGTTTCGATTTGAAGATGACCCAGGGGTGACCCATAGGTCTCTCTACTTTCGAATGTTAGTTAAAACCTAGCCGCCAGAGGCAAACAAGTTCTTTGTAATCTGAGTCGAATTTGCTCACTGGATAGTAGTTATGTGCGAGTTCGCGTTGATAGAGTCCTAAAGGAAATAATGCTTGAATTGGCAACCTTGGTTTGCAAGTTTGCAGGTATAGGTTATTGCTAACGGTCTGAGGAAATTGCCTTGAGATTAAGTTCGGAATAACTGGGGGACTAGGACGATCTAGTCCCCCAGTTGACGCGGAGTCAATTTGGTCAACCTCTAGAAAGGTGAGCCAAAGTACCGACTAGGCCGTCAGCGGCATTCCGGCCGCAGCCCATCCTGAAGTACCATTTGCTACCGATAATGCTTCGTATCCGCGCAATGAAAGGAATTTGGCTGCCTCCATTGACCGGCTTCCGCTTGCACAGATCACAAAAATGCGCTTTGATAAAGGTATGGTCGGTAACTTGTTTGCTAGTTGACTCAATGGAATGTTTATTGCTCCCCGTACGTGTCCGGAGTCGAACTCATAGGGTTCGCGTACATCGATCAATAGGTCACCCTGGGAAAGTCCCTGTCGAAGATGGGAGATATGGGCTAGTTGCACTTGCGCTCCTTCAATTCAAATTATACCCTAGGGGGTATACTATATCCTTTGAAAATATTTCCTGCAGGCGATCTAATTGCTCGATTCCCACAGACAAAGTGACCGTCTCGTTTTCGGTTTTTAGTTGGCAAAATTAACCTTCCGGCTTAGAGCAGGCATATCAAACCGGTAACTTTGAAGAGTATTGAGTCGGTCAATCTCAATCGGAGGATAATTCCAGCTTGTATCTCAAGGTTGCTATTGCAGAATCGCCCGTAGTCTCGTGTTCTATTGGCATGGCCATGTGGTAAGGTCGTGGCGCTAGAGCACTTTGGAAGATGCGTTTTGTGAATCGGTTGAATCAACCAAGGCGAATATCTTGGTGTCTACCCAAAGAGCAAAAGCGCTTTGTCAATATTCAACTTAGTTATGCGCCCTAGTTCGTAACGGTAATTAGTGTAATAGGAGTAAGTGCCATCTTCTTTTGGGGCTGGACCCTATGTTTAACTAGGATCATCGCATTTAAATATACATAAGCGAGCGAAGTTAGTTTAAGCGGATCGTCTCGTTGATTTCCGTTGATAACAAGTAAGGTTTGATCTTGACAAATATGAATGTTAGAAACGTTCCTCAAAAGCGTATCGGAATGGTCGTACACCCCGAACGCAAGGGTGCCATTGAGGCCAGCGAATTTGTCGAGGCTTGGTGCGAGAAGGCCGGATATGAAGTTTTGAGGGTGACTAAGGCCTCTCAATGTCAGGGTCTCTCACTCGTTTTGTCGCTAGGTGGAGACGGAACGATGCTTCGCGCAATTGATCTTTGCTTGGTCTATCAGGTACCAGTCTTGGGAGTGAACTTCGGTCATCTTGGTTATCTGACCGAGATCGAGCCTCCAGAGCTTGGCAAGGCGCTAGAGAACTTTTTTGCCGGTGAGTACGAACTCGAAGAACGAATGACCCTTGATATTGAAATTTCAAGACAACCCAGAGGGACTTCGGAATCAGTTCACGAGGCGGAGCGTTTCGTGGCCTTGAACGAATTGGTGGTTGAAAAGTCGCATTCGGGAAATGTTGTAAAACTCAATGTATCGATAGCCGATACTCATTTTCTAGATTACGAAGCCGATGGCCTGATAATAGCTACTCCGACGGGCTCGACTGCTTACTCATTTTCAGCTAGAGGACCTGTAGTTTCGCCTACCCTTCGAGCGATGATCATGACACCAATATCTCCTCATATGTTATTTGATCGGGCTTTGGTTTTAGACTCCAACGAAGCCGTCGAAATTCGAGTTTTGCAAGGGCCCCATGCGACAATAATGGTCGATGGCATCAATAGGCATGTACTAGCTCCGAACGAATCTGTAAAGGTTCGTTCTTCTCTCTTGAATGCACTGGTCATCAAACTGGGCAAGCGTGACTTTCGTGTGATCCTAAAATCAAAGTTTGGACTGACTGAAAAGTCGATGGGATCGATTTTAGATTAGAAGTAATTTTGGAAGGGTATTGATCAAGCAGGTATTCAATGAGCAATTGGATTTTTCTCGAGTCACCACCACCGTTAGGGGATTGGCAATAAGATGCTTGAAGAGGTAATTGTAGAGAATCTCGGGGTGATTGAAGAGGGGCGTCTTCTTCTTGAGCCCGGAATGAATGTTATTTCAGGGGAGACAGGCGCCGGCAAAACAATGGTTGTGGGTGCAATTTCGATTGCAACTGGGGCCAAGGCTGATGCTCGTTGGGTAAGAGTTGGAGCCCAAGAGGCGAGCGTTTCTGCTCGTTTTAGCACTCCAGAGGGCGAATTTATCCTTTCGCGAACAATCTTGGCATCTGGCAGGTCTCGCTCTTACATCAATGGAAAGATGGCCTCAATAGGCGAACTTTCAACCCTGGGATCATCACTGTTGGATATTCATGGACAACATGACTCAATGAAGCTGGTCTCACTCGGTGCTCAAGGGGAGATCTTGGATCGATTCGGCGGGATTGATACCGTTCTAAAGCGATCCCTCGAGGTTCAACTTGGTACTGCCAAGAGATCTTTGGCCGAACTAGAGGCAAATAGTGTCTCACGTAATCGGGAATTAGCAATAGTAGAGTTTCAGATTCGTGAGATCGAAAAGATCAAATTGGCGACCGATGACGAAGATTTGCTCCTTGAAGAAGAGCTTGATTCGCTGGAACAAGTTGAAGAATATAGAGAACTATTTGGTTCGATGATTGAACTTTTGGAGCCTTCCGAAGGTGATTCCGCAAGGCATAATTCATATTCGTCACTTGCTCGACGTGGAGGTAAGCTGCGAGGGCTAGAAGCAATCTCTGCTCGTCTTGAGGCGCTAGAGCTCGAGGTAAGGGATCTCACGGAAGAGATTAAAGGCCGCATGGATGGCCTCGAAGCTAATGCGGATCGAGTGGGAGAGATCCGTAGTCGTCTGGTTGTTTTGCGTGATATAAAACGTAAGTATGGCCCCAGCTTGCCTGAGGTCTTTAGCTTGTATGACTCCCTAATTCAAAGTAGAGATCATCTACAAGGACAACTCCCATCACCAGAAGAGCTAGAGTCTGAAATTGCGACTCTAGAGTCGGAGTTCCTTGCCGTCTGTAAGTCGATCAAAGATGCCAGAACAGCATCAGCGCGACTTCTTGAGAGCGGATTGAATGCGCTATTTCCTAAGCTAGCCCTTGGTCGTGCAACTTGTGAAGTCGCCCTTTCAGAGTCGATAGATGGATCACCAATTCATTTTCTATTTACGCCTAACCCAGGACAAGCCAAGATCGATATTGCAAAATTCGCATCGGGCGGCGAACTCTCACGCTTTATGCTGGCAATAACTCTACTGGCTGGAGCAGAGTGCGACACTCAACTATTCGATGAGGTTGATGCGGGCGTAGGAGGAAAATCGGCAATTGAAGTTGCTAGTTCCTTGGTTGAGCTCTCGACTAAGAGACAGGTCATTGTAGTGACCCACTTGCCTCAAGTTGCAGCCTTTGCGGGTAGCCATTTCGTGATCACAAAGGACACAAATGATTTCAAAAGTCGAACCCGAATTGAAAAGGTGGAGGGTGCTTCGAGAGAGATCGAGATCGCTCGCATGTTATCTGGCTCTTCGGACTCTCAATTGGCGAAAGAACATGCTAGAGAACTGATCTCGCGATATTCTTCGAAGTGATTATGAACATAAAATCCGCGAATTTAGATTCGTATTTTGGCAGATTGAATTGGAATTATCTATGGTTGTCAGCGGGTAGGCTGTTTTTGGAGAAAAGTTTGTTTTGAAAGGTTGGCGAAGGGTTTTTGGCGAAACACATTTTCGTAACTGGTGGTGTTGCGTCCTCTTTAGGTAAAGGTCTTACGGCTTCCTCGCTTGGAAGGTTGCTAAAGGCAAGAGGACTGCGGGTAGTTATGCAAAAATTGGATCCCTACATCAATGTAGATCCAGGTACGATGAATCCCTTCGAACATGGTGAAGTCTTTGTTACCGAGGACGGTTCCGAGACAGATCTCGATTTAGGCCATTACGAAAGATTTATCGATGTAAACCTCAAGAAGAATTCCTCTATCACTACAGGATCTATCTATTCTTCCGTAATTGCTCGAGAGCGACGTGGAGATTATCTTGGCAAGACGGTCCAGGTAATTCCTCACGTAACCGATGAGATTAAGTCACGCGTTTTGACTTTGGCTACAGATGATGTAGATATTGTCATCACAGAGGTCGGTGGAACAGTGGGTGACATAGAAATTCTTCCATTTTTGGAGGCTATTCGTCAATTCCGTAAGGAAGTTGGCCGTGATAATGTCTGCTATGTTCATCTAACATTGGTTCCTTCTATTGGACCTAATGGTGAGCAGAAGACAAAGCCGACCCAACATTCAGTCACTGAACTTCGCTCACGAGGTATTCAGCCAGATGTTATCGTATGTCGAACCACAGATGACCTCTCGGATGCTCTCAAGTCAAAGATTTCGATGCTTTGTGACGTTCCAAAAGATGCGGTCATTTCAGCTGCCGACGTCCCAAACATCTACGAACTGCCCATCTCTCTTCACAAGGAGGGGCTCGATAACTATATTATCAACCTCCTTAGAATCGAAAATGTTGGCTTTGAAGTCAATCTAGGATCATGGCTGGACCTAGTCGCCAAGTCGTCGCACCTTTCATCAAGCGTTAAGATTGGCATCATAGGTAAATATATAAATCTCACCGATGCATACCTATCGGTCGTTGAAGCATTGCGACACGGAGGAATCTTTCACGGCGTTGCAATTGATCTAGAGTGGATACATGCCGAAGAGGTGACTCCAATGCTCGCAGAGTCCATGCTTGGCCATCTCTCTGGGATTGTAATTCCAGGTGGATTTGGTGAACGTGGGGTCGAGGGTAAAATCGCTGCAGCCGGCTTTGCCCGTGAAGCGAACATTCCATGTCTTGGCTTGTGTCTTGGTCTTCAAACTATGGTTATTGACTATGCCAGGAACGTAGCGGGATTGGATAGGGCACATTCAAGAGAGTTTAAGTCCGATACGCCTCATCCTGTTATCGACTTGATGGAAGAGCAACGTGGCATCACAAATTTGGGTGGTACGATGCGCCTTGGAGCTTATGTTGCGCGACTAACTCCGGGCACGAAGGTTGCGAGCGCTTACGGCGAGACGATCGTCTCTGAGCGTCATCGCCATCGATTTGAATTCAATTCACGGTATCGGAAGCGGCTCGAAGAGGCCGGATTAGTCTGTTCCGGCGAGTCGCCCGATGGGTCTTTGGTTGAGTTTATAGAACTTCCAAATCATCCTTTTTGGATTGGTACTCAAGCTCACCCAGAATTTAAGAGCAGGCCAGATCGGCCTCACCCCCTCTTTCGTGAGTTTGTAAACGCTGCAGTTCAAATACGTTAGTATATTTTGAGTTGAAAGGGAACTGATAGGTTGTTCGAGATCGACCCTGACCTAAGTGAAGTGCGCTACGAAGGCTCATTTCTTAAGCTAGAGACGGTGGCTTACCGTAGCTCTGATGGATCCACCCTATTTCGTGATATAGTACGACATCCCGGAGCGGTAGTTATCATTCCTTACGACGCTAGTCGAGATGAGGTGCTTCTTATAGAGCAGTTTCGGGTCGCTCTTGGACGAGATGTTATAGAATTGCCGGCGGGTAAACGCGATGTTTTGGGAGAAGACCCCCTCGATTGCGCACGTAGGGAGTTGATGGAAGAGTTGGGCCTTGATGCGCAGTCGATGGTGCTCCTATCCACTTTCTACAATACGCCTGGATTTTGTGATGAGTTAACCTATCTGTTTTTGGCAAGAGGATTGCGACAAGGTGAGATATCTCCACAAGGTGCCGAAGAGACCGCTGCGGTCTTTCGATCCATATCGCTAAATGACTTTGAGGACCACATCACAAAGGGGACGATTTGTGACGCTAAGACGATAATCGGCCTCTATTCCTTGGCCTCGTATCTCAAGACTACGGTCGATGAGCAAGTCTATGTTGACGACTTTGAACTCGATCGATTTCGCCCACTTTAGTTGGCCAAAATCGATCGATTTCGCGCCTTTTTGGTCCGTAGTTGATAACGGATCTCATGTAGTGTAAGAATCAGCCTGTAAGTTGTATTTAACCAAGGTAAACGAGTGGTTAACTTTGTTTTTTAGCGTAATTGCTCAGTCTTTTTTGCCTATAGTCACTGGTTGTTTGAGAAAATCTTATCCGACTCCCATCCTCTAGAGTTGCCTGATAATCTTCTTTTATGCAAGAGTCAGTTTCCTTTGAGAGTATTCGTGGTCAACTTGGTTCGTTGACCCTTGGGGGGTTACTCCGTGATCGGGCTATCAACTTTCGCGATGCTACCTATCTAGATCAATTACACCCAACCCGAAACGGTAAAGAGGTTTGTACATTTTCTCAGTTGAAGCACCGAGCAGATCAGATCTCTAGCGCATTGATTGATCGCGGTTACAGGGCTGGCGACTCTATTGCGATTGCAGGCGTCAATTCTATTGATTGGGTGGCTGTCTTTCTCGGTGTTACCCAGGTGGGTATGGTCTTGGTAACATTGAACGTTAGATATAGGCGTGAGGAGCTTTCCTATATGCTTGAGACATCTCAAGCGCGGATCGCAATTACTCCGGCGACCAACCAAGGCTTTAATCTAGCTGAGCTATATGGGGAGCTACTACAAGAACTACCGCTCCTTGACGACGTGATCTTCTTCGATGATGAGGTCGATGTTGGCCATAGCTTTTCACTCCTCAGAGATTCCTTTGTCAATGAGTCGATCGACGAATGGATTGAGGGGGTTAAGCCTCTAGATCCTGCCGTGATTTTGTTTACATCTGGAACCACTGGTCGACCCAAGGGAGCGACCATTACCCATAGATCTATAATTGCTTCGGCCTGGGCTCAAGCAGAGCATTTTGGGATTGGTTCGGGCGACTCCATGGCAGGTCATATGCCATTTAATCATGTCGGGGGATTGACTTGTACTTTGATTACCTCAATGATTGGTGCATCGAGGATACATCTTATGGAGACATTTTCGCCCAAGGGCGCGATAGAGATGATCAGCACTGAACGCCTTACTTCGTTTTCTGGCGTTCCTACGATGTTCAATCTTATCTTGGCGGATCCCTCTTTTGCTTCGATAGATACTTCATGCGTCCGCTATGTCGTTGTAGGTGGATCAAATGTCGATCCAACCCTTGCAAGCGAGATAGCAGCCGCATTTCCTAAGGCCACAATTCACAACCTTTATGGCCTTTCAGAGACTTCGGGTGCGTGCATAATTTCCCCACTCGGTGACTCCTTGGCTTTAGTCTCGACCACGCTAGGCAGTGCAATTGGAGACTTCCGACTCAAAGTCGTCGACGATGCGGGTCTTGACGTTGGAATTGATAGCGATGGTGAGTTATGTGTTTCAGGCGACTGCGTGGTCTTGGGATACTGGAAGGATTCGCTAAATACTGCTTCGATGAAAGATTCAGAGGGTTGGTTGCGCACCGGAGACATTGTGCAGATTACCTTCGACGGACACGTAGTTTTGCGAGGGCGAAAGAAGGAGATGTTCATTCAGGGAGGTTTTAATGTCTATCCGGTCGAGGTCGAGAATGTCCTAGCGAAGTACCCCGACGTGGCACTAGTAGCGGGCATTGGGGTTGCGGATTCTATTCTTGGTGAGGTTGGACGCTACTACATCGTTCCAAAACATGGATCCAATATAGATCTCTTTGGGTTGGCCCAATTTGCCAAAGAGCGGCTAGCAAGTTATAAACTTCCAGTTGAGTATGTCATTGCCGAGTCTTTGCCTTTTACACCGGTGGGCAAGATCCAAAAGTCAATTCTCAAAGACGTTATTACCGCACCTGTAATTAGAACCAAATAGCGCTGGCTGTGTCTGCTTTCCTGTTTGAAGGAGTAGCTTTTGGGGCTGAATCAAGGTTGAAGTTACTCGAGGGAAGAATTAGGCGGTTGGAAACCTTGCAATGGCCGTTGACTTTAGTTGGCTTACTCGTTCTCATCTGTCAAAGCGCTATCGTCCTATCATTATCTGAAATGAGCTTGATAAGGGTTATTTCGATTAATTTTTTTAGCGCTCTGGAGTAGTGGTCCAGACAAGGTCTCTCCTTTTTGTCTCCAATTGTCGAATTAGCGGTCCCGTTTCTTTCTATAACCGAACGAATTATCTCGTTTGGTTTTAGGTCCCTCTAAATCTGCTACTTACCGTGAGCTTTAATCTAAAGCGAAACCGAGTTGGGCTAATCGTCAAGGTTGTTTTACGGCTCGGATTAGGTGCAATTAAGTGCTATTTTCAAACGTTACACAACGAACTCGATCACCACACTTCGATGCTTGAAAGATGACCTTGATGAATAGGTAATCTAGATCTTGGACTCGTTGAGCCTCTCGTTGGATGCAAGATTTTGAAGATTCATAGAAATTGCACCTAAGAGAATTCCGCTCCTAGTCTCATTAAGCGCGGAGTGATTTTTAATTTACCCTCCGAAGTGTCCCTAGACCATGGGTGGCGACAAGGGTGACAAAAATTGCATTGCATCCATCAAAAGTTGCGAGAGAGACCGCCAGCAGATCGCCTTGAGAAGAAAGCTAGCAAGCCCAACAGCTGACTTATTGAAATTGAGGTGCAAGTTAGCAATAAATATTTTGCATTTGGCTCACTCCTAGCTAATCAATCACCTCGATCGTGCCAAATTAGGTCGGCTAATTGCTTGGCGGTGTCCTAGAGTTGGGAACTTGATTGATGATTTTTCTATTAGGCGATGACTAGTTCGCAAATTGCGGATTTCTCCCTACTACGTTGCTTAGGGGTTCGAACTCTTTTTTGAGTTCCCGTCACCAGAAGAAGACACAGAGCTTCCTTGGTTATGGCCAATCAGCCAACAGTCATTGAACAGGGCGGATATTTCGAAAGAGGCTCGTGTGAGTCTTGATGACACAAAGTTCTTGAGGTTGAACCTATCGATAACTGTTCGTGGTTTAAAAAAATTCTTATCCGAAAGGGCTTATCCAGTGAAATTGTCTGCTAAGTTATATATTTCACTTCGGGAAACGCGGACGGTGAGTTCGTAGTGACGAAGGCCGCGACTTCGGTTGGTATAAAAGCCTGCTGAAGTCCAACGGAAACACTTTTGTAGCGAAAGTGAAAGCTAGTAGTTAGCTAAAGCCTTAGATATGATTTATCTATCAAAAGGACAAGCTAACTGCTAAAAGCTAACACCTAGCTATATAAGGGCCGCTCCTTGACAACGAAATAGGATGAGAAGCATAGCTAAATGAGATTCATATAGCGTGCATTCGAATTACAGCCAGTTTTGGTCTGTTGAACGACTTTCATATCTACAGAGTCGTAACGACTTAATAGGTGAGCCTAAAGCAACTAACTGATAAGTATCAAATAACTTAGGTACTTACTAGCCAAAGCCAAAGACACATATCACCTCTTAGAGAAACGAAGACACCTGTTCTTATGAATTCGATCAACAACTTCTAAACAAGTACAGACCTAATCAATTCAAAAATTTTGAGAAACTCAAAAAAACAGTAATTAGCTTGAATTAAGCTTTTTCATCAATTTCGATGGAGAGTTTGATCCTGGCTCAGGACGAACGCTGGCGGCGTGCTTAACACATGCAAGTCGAACGGTTTATAAGGGCTTGCCCTTATAGATAGTGGCGAACGGGTGCGTAACACGTGAGCAACCTGCCCCAAAGTTTGGAATAACACCGGGAAACCGATGCTAATACCAAATATGCTCACACTATCACAAGATAGAGTGAGGAAAGTTTTTCGCTTTGGGAGGGGCTCGCGGCCTATCAGCTTGTTGGTGAGGTAACGGCTCACCAAGGCATCGACGGGTAGCTGGTCTGAGAGGACGATCAGCCACACTGGGACTGAGACACGGCCCAGACTCCTACGGGAGGCAGCAGTGGGGAATATTGCGCAATGGGCGAAAGCCTGACGCAGCAACGCCGCGTGGAGGATGAAGGCCTTAGGGTCGTAAAC
>NZ_JXYS01000070.1 GCF_000949295.1 Acidithrix ferrooxidans | reverse complement strand
CTCACGTCCGTGGTATGTTCCGTCGATAAATTTCTTGCAGTTCCCTATCAGGATGTTGAGCCATTTGAATGTTACATGTGCTTGTTCGTCTTTGGATAGAGTGAACCAGTGCGCTAGTCCAAGGTCTCGAGCACATACCCCGTAACTTGGGTTACCATCACTTATCAGCTTGGTATCGGAATCTAAACGTCTCACAAAAACATCTTTGAATGATTTAGCAGTGGTATCTTTGATTACTTCCATGAAGCAATGAGTAGGAGCACCATTGCTAATCGACACTCCAATTAGGACATTGGTTTGTTTTGTTCCCTTTCCTCTTCTGCCTTCGCCATGGCTCTCACCACCTAAAAAGAACTCATCTACCTGGACGTTTCCTCCAAGTTTATATAAACCATTTCGGTCAGCCATTGCTTTTCGTAGCTTATTTAGCATCAACCAGCCAGTCGAATAAGATACTTGAACGAATTTAGCAATGGTAGTAGCCGAAAGACCACGCTTGTCGTTGGACAATAGATAGATAGCGGAGAACCACTTGGATAAAGAGATATGGCTTCGATGGAAGATGGTTCCGGAGGTAACGCTAGTTTGACGGTGACAAGATTTACATTGAAAAAGTGGAGCTCGAGATGCTGCATTTCTTCGATGGTTTGGCCTGATTAAGGTAAACTGGTCAGAGTCACACTTTGGGCATCTAAATCCCTCTTTCCACCGCAATTTGATCAAATGATCTTCACATGCTTCCTCTGAAGCGAAGCGTACCATAAAGCCTGAGATATCCACCATGCCTCCTTTATCGAACATCTGTTCTACTAAAGATTAGCTCCAATCTGGTCTCGGTGGAGGCGAAACTTACGAAACTTGATAAGTATGTATTAAATTGCCAATCTTCAGTGCGCAGTGAGAATTTTTAGGGCTAAATTATAAGACAAGTGGACTAAGACACAACTTAAGAAGGTAAAGATGCTTGTAACCACCATGAATGATCTGCCTGGATACGAGATCGATGAGGTACTGGGAGAGGTATTTGGTCTGACAGTCCGTTCGCGAAATATTGGTTCACAATTTGGAGCTGGTCTCAAATCAATCGTGGGTGGAGAATTGAAGGGACTCACCAAAAATCTTACCGAAAGCAGAAACGAAGCCATGTCGCGTATGATTGAGGAAGCCGAGGCCAAAGGCGGCAACGCAGTAATTGCATTCCGCTTTGACACCTGTGAAATGGCAAACATGGGAACTGAAATCTGTGCATATGGAACGTCGGTACGAGTTCGCGCCATTTGAAACTTTTAATTCAGAAATAGTCTTTTGCGGAGAGATGGCAAACGGAGCCACCTAGCTCGGCATAAAGCAATTATCAATAAAAATAAGCACTTAAGTCAAGCCATTGCCCAATGGCACACCACGAGGCACGATATTTACGAGCATTGCTACCCAATCGACAATTGGCGATCATTGGAGTGCGCAAAAAGCTTCACTTTTCGGCACACTCCAATGATCTGGGACCACGGGCTCTTACAAGGAACTGGTACTAATTGACAAAACAGCCCTTTGGATTTTGCTTAGAATTGTTGATATAAAAACAACCCGATCCAAAAATCACATTAATTTTGGACCAGTCAATCGAGACCCACGACAGTAGGCTTAAGACCGCTTCATCAACCGCTACGCCTATGGCAAAGCCAATAGTCGGTCTATAACACCATCAAGCGTTGAAGTCTCAACATGAGGCTGAGTAAAGGCCCTGGGCCACGGTCTTTCTGTTCTATTCACCCAACCGGTAACAAGACCAGCCCGCGAAGCACCATTGAGATCCCAAGGATGTGCCGCAACCATGGCGAGTCGCCCCGCTTCAACTCCTACCTCCCTGCTAGCAAAGTGGTATGCCTCTGGCCGTGGCTTCCAGTAACCTACCGAGTCGACCGAGAGCACGTGGGTGACGAGATGGGAGAGGCTCGCCCGCTCGATCAGGCCAGCCGTAACCGAAGCGCTTCCGTTGGTAAGAGCAACTACGGGGATATTGGCTTGGACCAATCGTCTAAAGGCTGGCCCTACGTCAGCGTGAGCCGGTAACTCCCTAAAGGCGTCGAGCAGGCCGGCAGCCACATCCGTGGGAGGATTGCGACCAAATGAGGCGAAGACCTCATCTAAGGCAATCTCAACCAGAGATACGAAGGCTGACGCGTCCCCAGCAGCAGCGAGTGCGAAACCATCACGCAACACGACCGCGAACCACCAATCAAGAGCATAAGAAGGTAGACCCATCGCCTCAAAATTAGGACGGAGCGCGGACAGGTCGAACAGGGTTTCGTTGACATCGAAGACTACGACCGATGGTCGTTGTGCAGGCGCGCTCACGATATACCGAATCGACTGAGGAGAGTCCTATTCATAGCCTCAGCTTCCCGCAGTGTCGCGACGATGTCCTTGGTGCCAATCCTCTTGGGCGCCAACCACTCCCTCTTCGATCCCGAATGCGCGTAGCTGTGGCGTCTCGCGCAGTGACCGCTTCAGCTCTGCAAAACCACCAAAACGTGCAAGTGCAACAACGTGGTCCCATAGCTCCGCGGCTTCATTAGGGTTCATAAGTCGGCTAATAACCGGGCCAAAAAATGCAGGACCCTCAGGAGGCTCAAAATGCAGAATCGGAGTGCCTACATCCCGACCGGTCAAGGCTAGCGCTCGATCGGTCTCTTCTTGGATCTCAGGGTCAAAGGTGGTGTCAAACACCGCACTCGCCAGCCCAACGCGAAGTCCGAGTCCTTCGAGGATCGGCGCCGCAAAACCCTCCGGGTCTCGATGCAGGTCAGCCTGACGACCGGGGGGCGAATCGAAGATCTCCGCCCCATAGGCCGCGTACAGTGATCCAATCGCTTCACTCCCATATTCCTTGCGAACTGCTGCGGCGACTCGTAACAACTCTAGACCAGCTGAGTGGCCTCGCTCATAGCCAGCTGGAAAATGGCTCGCGTAGTCGATCTTGGCATTCACGAGACGCAACGAGATGAACTTCCACTCAACGCTATAATCGCGTTGCCCCGAAACCTCGCGAACCCATTTGCTCGTCATCCACGCGAATGGACAAACAGGGTCAAAATAAAAGTCAAGTTCTGCCATTATGCTTCTCCTCTAAGTAAGTGGCCCTCTTCAACTAAGAACTGGGCGGCCCCGACCAAATCTTCAACATAAGGTCGGAAATAGAACATTGAATTGATCAAAGACAAATGGATGATATCATCCCCTCGAATCAAGAACACGCCGGCCTAGCCGACGAGTTCTTGATTCGAGATCCTTATTGCTGGGCTCATAGTGCTTTCAGAGCAGCGATAACTTCATCGGGCTCGGCGCGCTTGGTATAGTCAGCGTCCGCGTAGCGCCATGCAATGGTCCCGTCAGTACGGAGAACATAGGTTGCCGGCAGAGGCAGCTGGAAAGTATCGTCACCGTTGGCTTTAGGAAGATCGAGGCCGAAACCGGCATAGACCTCTCGCAAATCCTCGGAGAGTGTGAAGACAAGCCCGTAGGAATCGGCGACACGGTTGCCCTCATCGGAGAGGACCGGAAAAGCGAGCTCAAGTTTTTCCGCCGTCGACAACGAATTGTCCGGGGTCTGAGGCGATATCGCCACTAAAGTACCGTTTGCTGCAGTAATCTCAGGTAGCTTGGCCTGCAACGCTCTCAACTCAGTTGAGCAATATGGACACCAACCACCCCGATAGAAGGCAAGCACCACCGGACCCTTCGCAAGAAGGGAAGATAGCTCTACTTTAGATCCATTAGCATCCGCCAGGCTAAAGTCAGGAGCTATAGCACCCACCCCAAGGCTTGATCCCACGATTCCCGAGGCGGCCACATCTGCCGTTGCCCGGTCCATCACTGCTAGTTTCTCGGTGGGAATCCTTGCCCTGCCTGCTTGGTTCTGCGCCTTAAGCTGCTCCGCAAGACTTATAGTCATATTGTCTCCCCTGTTGTTGATCTGTGTTCACACACGTCGATCCATCGTACAGACGAAAAAACAGACCGATCTGTCTATTTATTTCCTCAAGATAAGATTAAAAAGATGGTTGTAAAAATATTAAGCGCTCACGATCGGCTTCTCGATGTTGCTAGCCGCCTTTTCTACGCCGAAGGCATTCATGCAATCGGAGTCGACCGGGTCATCGCCGAAGCCGGCGTCGCCAAAGCCACCCTGTACGCCCACTTCGCAAGCAAGGACGAACTCGTCGCTGCCTACCTCGCCCGCCGAAGCCTCGCTTGGACCACTGCAGTGAGCGAGCGAGTAGATCGATTCCGAATGAAGCCATCTTCCTCCTCCACCCCGATGGTGATCGCGGCCTTCGATCTCCTCGCCGATCGAGCCGCAAGCCCTGGTTACCGCGGATGCCCATTCATCAACGCAGCTGCAGAGTTCCCTCATCAAGGTCCAGTCGCCGAGCAGGTCGCTGCCCATCGTCAACGTGTCAGAGAGACCTTCTCCGAACTCATTGGTGAAACCAACCGGGACCCCGGTCTCCTTGCCATGATCGTTTCCTTATACGACGGCGCTATGGCTGCCGCATACCTTGACCACGACGCCACCGTCGTGGGTCATGCCCGCCGGGGTGCCCTCGAACTCCTACATCGCCATGGTGGCTCCCAACCTTAATCGACCACCGCAACTCTAGGCTGAGACCCAATTGTAGACATGCGAATAAAGACATGCAAAGCTTCAAGCTACTAGAAAACCGCCAGCCAAAGACATTGGCGATCTATCCTTCATGGCCTAAATGTAATGATGAGATTCATCATCCCTGGACTACGAACGCTATTAGATTTTCACTGTCCGGTGTTACAATTTCCCATAGGGCCGAGAAGGCTGAGGCGGCTTGCCCTCCCCTAGCGGAAAGAGACTGCGATCGCGTTGGTTGCATTCTCCACGTAAGAGCATTGTTTAATTTATACGGTATTTTTTATCGTTGGAGGTGGGTCACTTTAGTTCCATTGTTTACGATTCTCAATTTCCAGCAGCCCGACACAGCAAATCTCACGCAGAAATCGTGCGCCTTCACAGAGCTCTCGCACTGTACCGTCCAATAGCGGGCCTTAGAGGTTACGCCAAACGCGTTTCGTTTCTGGCCCACGGTTAACCGCCATGGACCAAACCAGCCCACTTGGAGAGGAAGTGCGAGAAGGTGACTACCTCCCGAGAGGCAAAGTTAACCCAGACGCTAGTAGAACTAGCAGATACACTAATGGTAGGATTCGACTTCGTCGAGCTGTTGACTGTCTTGGCACATCGTTGTGTCGATGTTATCGAAGTCGCAGCTGCTGGGCTAATGCAAATGGTCCCGACCGTACCCTAAGGATGATGGCGTCCTAATCGGAATCCATTCACTGTTGGAGCTGCAGTCAGAGGAAGGTACCCGCCTAGACTGCCTTTGAACTGCTTTACCGGTCGTAAACCAGGACTGGCACTCACCGGCAAGCGGTGGCCCCAATTCTCGAACCAAGCTCTTAATGCCGGTTGCCTCCGTGCACGCGTTGCCAATGCGACTCAGAGGCACCGTCATCGGCGTTCTGACCCTTTTAAATGCGGAACCTGCGAGTTTAAGGAGAGCCAAGGTTTGTATCCGCAGCACATGACCTGGCAGGCGTTGGAAGGCAAGTACTACTCACTAACAGCACTCTTTAGAGAATCATTGCCAATCTCCCACTTTCTATGCTAAAATAAATATGGAAGGTGGCCCAGACCCTGCTTCCTTCGACCCAGCCAACGGCTAGGCACGTCGAAGTGGAGGCAAAATGGATTCAGCATCAAAGTCTTTCCCAAGAGCGTAAGTGAGGGTGCCAATGCGACCCCTCCCAAAAGGCTAACTTTTCCAAGCAATGGTCTCAGATCTTGTGCGGCCAGTATCATCCTTCACCGCCGACCTACCTGACCCACAATAGATCGACACGCTCGGTCTCAAAACTCAACGTCAATCCCTCAAACCCATATCTAAGGAGCACGCTTTGAGCACCAAAAACAAAATCAAAAACAAGGTTCAGCAGTTGATCGGCAAAGTAAAGGCAAAGATCGGTAAAATCACCGGTAACAGAAGCCTACAGGCGCATGGAAAGTCCCAACAGGCGCGAGCCAACCTCAAACGAATAGCCGAAAAGGCAAAAGATGTCTTCAAGACCTGACCAAGTTGATGATTGCACCCTAAGGTCAAATCCTTTCATTCAAAGAAGAAAGGAGGACGAGTCGTGATCCGCAGACTAATTGGCATTGCAATTTTAATTATCCTGATCTTATTCATCGTTTCGTTAGTTCATTAACGTTTTGAATGACCTTTCCCCAGCCACGACAAAAGACCACACATCCCATTTGGCGTAATCTACCCCTCTTTAAATGCCACAATTGCCAATCCAGCCGTCATAACAAATTATCCCTGTCAAATTTCTCAAGCAGGAGCCATTTGAACTCTGATTCTCGAAGTCGAAGTAACGGATGCAAAAAAGCAAAGACACATCTATTGAGAAGTAGCTGGCCAATGAATTTTTAGAGTGCATTCGGTTAAATCGGTATAGAAATTCTGCCAAGCATGAGTTGGGTACGCTCCTCTGTGTCCGTGATAGATCACTTTGATAGATTTCTAGCAATTTCACATTGAGGATCTTGATCCATTTAAATGTTGTATTTTACGTATCGTCCTTTGATAGGGTAATCGAATCCTCTAATCCAAGTTCTTTGGGCACATGCTCCATAACCTGGATTACCGTCTCTCGTAAGCTTCGCATCAGGATATAAGCACTCAACAAAACAATTTGAGTGATTGGGCAAGTTCTCTTTGACTACGGTGAGGATCAGGATGGTTGAGGAAATTGCGCAACTCCGAACGATTCCGAACATTTTTTTGGCAGACCTTTTAAGCTGATTCAATCGCCGATGTATCTGGGTTACCAAAAACTTGTGGTTCTCGTGGACAATTAGCTAGAGACGATTGGCTAGAACGGGATCATTGAATTGCCTCTAAACGCTTCGCGTTCATAAGCAATTCAATGATCTTCAACCACAATCGCTACAGGTGCACTAGAGCCCTTGTATTAGAACCCTTGCGCCAGAGGCTCCCTACTATAAACCCTTATTCATAGCGTCTTCATAATTAGGCCCAGCGAGCTCGACACAGTGCTAGCTCGACACAGTGCTAGCTCGACACAGTGCTACTCCACCTAATACTGCTCCACACAGCACTATGGGCAACTTTGATGGCAAACTATGGCCTCTATTTAGCCCCTAGTTACCGTTGGATCCCATCAGCGCATTTAGTTGATCGATAAGTTGAGCAGGCAACTTATCGCCAAAGGTTGCAAAGTGTGCCGAAATCGCCTCTATTTCACTAGCCAACTCTGTCGAATCAACCTGGTTCAAGAGCTCTAGGCGGGCTTTATCTATAGATAAGCCATCAAAGTTTGGGTCGTCGCTAACTGGAACGTATCCAAATGGAGTTTCACTCGCTTGAGCTCGTCCCTCAAGGCGGTCGACGATCCACGCTAGCACTCTTGAGTTCTCACCGTAACCCGGCCAAAGGAACTTATTGTCAGCGTCCTTTCGGAACCAATTGACAAGGTATATCTTAGGAAGTTTTAGCTCTTTGTTATCCCCAAAACTTAACCAATGTGCAAAGTAGTCACCCATGTGATATCCGCAGAATGGCAACATGGCAAAAGGATCACGACGCAAGTTTCCAACGGCACCAACCGCAGCAGCAGTCGTCTCTGACGCCATAGTGGAACCTAGAAAGACGCCGTGCTCCCAAGACTTCGACTCTGAAACCAGCGGAACTAATGATCGTCGCCTACCGCCAAATAAGATCGCTGAAATCGGAACACCTCTAGGGTCGTTCCACTCTGGCGCAATGTGCGGAGACTGTGCTGCGCCTACGGTAAAACGAGCATTGGGATGAGAGGCCGGCTTAGAGCTAGCAGGATCGTAGCGGTTCCCTTGCCAATCGGTCAGGCTCGAAGGCATCTCACCGTCGATGCCCTCCCACCAGACATCACCATCGGCGGTGAGAGCAGTATTGGTAAAGATCGTATCGCGAACCATAGTGTCCATGGCGTTAGGATTAGTTGCATAGCTTGTTCCAGGAGCGACACCAAAAAACCCAGCTTCAGGATTAAGTCCCCAAAGCCGACCATCTTCTCCGACTCGAATCCAACAAATATCGTCGCCCAATGTCTCAACCGACCAACCCGCAAGTGTTGGCACTAACATCGCTAGATTAGTTTTGCCGCAAGCCGATGGAAAGGCCCCAGTCATGTAATGAACCTCTCCGGCAGGCGAAGTTAACTTCAACAATAACATGTGCTCCGCGAGCCACCCCTCGTCCCGAGCCGCAACTGAGGCGATCCGAAGAGCGAGACATTTCTTGCCCAAAAGAGCGTTTCCGCCATAGCCTGATCCAAATGACCAGATCTCTCTCGTCTCTGGAAAGTGTGAGATATAGATATTTTGCGGATTACATGGCCATGCAACATCCTGCTCGCCTGAAGCTAGAGGTTTTCCAACTGAGTGTAAGCAGTGAATAAAATCACCATCTGCGCCTAGCTCCTCCAAGACCGCGGTGCCCATGGTGGCCATGATCCTCATGTTGGTCACGACATAGGGTGAATCCGTTATCTCTATACCGATCTTTGAAAAAGGCGATCCTAATGGCCCCATAGAGAATGGGATCACATATAGAGTCCGACCCACCATCGAACCGCGATAGAGCTCTGTCATCGTCGATTTCATCGAAAATGGATCCATCCAATTATTGGTAGGACCCGCGTCATCTGCAACGTTAGAGCAGATAAAGGTACGGTTCTCCACCCTAGCCACGTCACTTGCGTCCGAGTGGGCCCAATAGCTATTAGGCCGACGCACATCCGAGAGCTTCTTGAAGGTACCTTTGTTGACTAGTTCGCCTGCAAGGCTATCAAACTCCTCCTTTGAGCCGTCACAAAAATGAATTGCGTCAGGCTCGCATAAATCCGCTATCTCATTCACCCAATCGATAAGCTTCTTGTTCGAAGTAGGATAGTTCACCGGGTATTCCTCTCTCTCGAATCGATTTAGACGATTCGTAATGGTCGAAAACTGATATCTGTTTACCACAATGTTATGAATAATTATTATTACAGAAAATAGGGCACTAGGTGAAATCTGAGGGGATAAGAAAAAATAATAGTTCAAAAGTCAAACTCAGTGAATTCGAGATTCTAAATTCCTTCAACAGGGCACGCCAAGAGACAAATGATGAAATTATCGTTCCGGGCGGCGATGATGCAGCTGTTATCTCATTACCCAATCGGCTTGTAGTATGCGCGGACATAGTAGTCGAGGGGGTGCACTTTAGCCGTGAATATTTCAGCCTTAGTCAGATCGCCAATAAGGCGGTTGTGGTCAACATCTCGGATTTAGCCGCAATGGGTTCAACTCCTAAGTATCTACTCGCCGTAATAACCTCTCCAGGCGACGTAGATCTAAATCAACTCCTTACGGAGCTCGACCTAGCTGCAAAGGGATTCGGTGCTCGGCTAATTGGCGGAGATATCTCCTCTGGTAAAGATTTTTCAATTTCCATCACCGCAATTGGAGAGATCGACTCCAAGCGTCGCGTCATGGTTCGTTCTGGAGCCATAGCTGGAGAGTCAATATTTGTCACAGGACCACTCGGGGGTGCGTCCATGGGCCTTAAACTTCTTCAAAACCAAGCGCTTCCTCAAAGTTCAGATGAAAAAGATGCCATAAGAGCCCATCTTGAGCCAAACACCGCTCTGAAAGCGGGACTTTTGATCTCCGCCTTAGGTATTGGGTGCGCCATTGATATTTCGGATGGCCTCCTAGGCGATCTTGAGCATATAGCAGAGGGATCAAAAGTTGGCATCAACCTCACAGACGTACCGATTGCCAGGGGAGCAAGTTTATCTGACGCCCTCAATGGTGGCGAGGACTACGAGTTGATATTTACAGCCTCAATGCCAGAACAAATCTTAGAGGCCTTTAAAAAAGCGGGTCTTACGGCACCATATCTAATTGGAGAGTGCACGGCCATGCCAGACCAGCGTCACCTCTTTGGAAAAACCTACCAGCCAAAAGGATGGCAGCACTTCAACTAATCCTGCGACCACGGCAAAAGGTAAATTTCGCCCTGTTGCTGGCCAAACTTACCTGACTACCAAAGGATGTCCAAAAACAGCTCCAGAGAGTAAGTTCAAAAGCTTCGACAAAGGTTGTCTATAGCTTGCCGCCTAACTCTGTGTCGTCTGCTCTATGTCATGTGCCCCCTCAAAAGGAAAAACGATCCCTTGCCTCCGAGACCCTCTGTGAGACTTTGAGTATGAAAACCAGCGAATTGACTCGATCTCTTTTATCAAGCAACAAGGATGCTGGATTAAGAGATAAAACTTTTATCGCAAATGCTTTGTCGCAAACGCTAGGCCAACAACCCAAAAAGTCACTTCAAGAGCCCCTCGAATAACCTGCTGGCAAAGTTAAACCATCAGATATCAGGTTCGAGACTCCTTGTGAATCATGGATAAGGAGTCGAAATTCACCTGATCACCAATTTCCTAAAGGAGAATATAGGAAGAGTTCGATGCTGAAACAACTAGAAGTCAATCAGAACTATCCACCACGCTCTGCGTGCCCCATCAACAACTCGAAAATCCACTTAGTATAGAATCTACTTACAGAATCTAAGCACTTGTACGCGGAAATCTTTGCATCCTAGGACTTCATGGCTGCAGTCTTTGTCGAAGTCTTTACTCGGCTTTTTACTGGGGTCTTTGAGGCCAACACCACGCCCTGAAGTGCACATTCAATCAATCCCACTGTCTTGTCGTCATAGACGACCCGCGTCAAAAACGGACAATGCCGACAGACACTCTTACAGCAAAAGCCGCGATTCATATGAAACAATGGCGTCATCGTATGGTACTTAGAAAAAGGATCTCTATAGAGGCCAGATCCATTAGAGACCGCCTCGATAAATGCCCTTAGGACCACATATGCATCCTTGCGGCGATAGTTGAATCGCGACGGGTCGGGCAATATCCACCCATCTTTACCGTTCAAGAAGCTCTTTAGATCACTATTTTGAGCTATCTCAACACAGTCATCGGCCAGATGAGAGTCACCTGGAACGCTATAACCCATGCCTACCATTATCGACATCAGCGAAGTGACTGCATCTGGGATATTCTCATTAGAAGTATTGCCCATTAACCACCATCACCCCTAAATCACCTTTGAAAAGATGAACCTCAACATTGTCATCATTAACATTCTTTGCACAAAGCTCCACCGACTCGCCCTCAAAGACCGGAGCATGAGCTCGAAAGTCAAAGCTACGCAACTGCCGACTTGGATCCATCCGTGAAATTACCTCCAAAGCCGCCATCGCTAAGAGCGGACCGTGGACAACTAACCCCGGATAATGGTCAACCTCTTGACAATATTGACGATCTAAGTGTATTCTGTGCGAGTTGTAAGTAAGCGCCGAAAAGCGAAATAGAGCTGAAGCTGACGCTATCATATGTGCACGCAGATCTCCTTGTTCAGAGACCTCCCCATAGTCAATTAGAGCCCTAGGTAAATAGTGCGCACCGATATTTACAATTTCGGGATAAGTAGCATTGCTCGGACCTTCCAAGTAGACAAGACGTTGAGATTCCGTTCGACATAGCCTCTCAGATTGAAAGATCTCGTGTCTAATAGTCACAAAGACCATGGCCCCGGAACGTCCATTCTTATTGACGACTTCCTCAATCTTCGATACCATCCTGGTCTGGGTATTGAACTCTAGCTTTTCGAGCGATCTGATCTCACCACCGGCATACATACGACGAGGGTTAGCGAAGTTATATTCCCGAAGAAAATCGCCCACCACTTCATGTCCGTCATCACCAATTAGAGAGGTGGGAAAATCGTTCCAGAAATAGACCCAATGATCGAGAATGCAAAGGCCACCGTCGAGGTCGAAGTCATCGTCGCTTCGGTCAAAGAGACGATGGAGAGCGCGAACCCGACTCGGATCTAAGATCTCCAAATCACTTTGGTCTCGGGTCGGATATGATTGGCTAATTTCAAACGATATCGTCATCAACTGCTCCATCTTTGCGAATCTTGGGCCAAAGTGACCAACAGCCTTTGGTTAACCCAAATGATAACTGCTCGCCTCTTCAACTCAAGAACGCTAGTTCGTAGCTATTCGCTCAGATCTTGATTCGTTGAGTTCAAACCACAGAGCGGCTTCAAAACTAAGATATCAAATACCTTTGAATAATTGAGACTATTTTAGCCTTTAGAAATTACCACATCAAGAATATTTCAAAAATATCAAAGGTTATCCACCAACAAGTACTGATTCAAAGAAGCAAGATCCACGAAAGAAATTTAGCTAAGTTTTACCTTTCGACACCTAGGGTTATCAACTTTTGCAAAAAACGCAAAATCAACCAAAACAGGAAAATAATATCCTATTACTTCCAAAGTCGAATCCAATACGCTAATGGGAGGCCCAAGATAACGCTCTAAATATTACGCCATGAACTCACCCTCTAACGTCTTGGAGACAAAAGGCCAATTTGGAGTACCGATATCTCTGATACGATACCGAGCACAAATCAACCTTAACGGAGCAAAATTTCTAGTCCGCCGCCGACAATCGCTCTCCGAACAACGATAACCCGAGAAATAATTCGCACAAACTAATCTGCCTCTGAGCTAGGCTCAAATTCGAACCCGCTTACTATGGGGTGTTGGCCTTACCTTTCACCAGGTTGTTAGGAATCTCTGAGAGTTAACTAAAGGCAGGCAGATGAGATCCATGCCTTAGATTACAATCTGGCCATTACATTAATGGATCAGCAAAAACTAGGAAGAAGCAACCTTGATAGCAGCATTTGTGTTGATACAGACAGAAATCGGACGGGTAGCCGAAGTAGGAAAAGCCCTTAGGGACGCACCTGGAGTAGAGTCAGCAGATGAAGTTACGGGACCCTATGACATCATTGCTAAAGTGCACGCTAGCGACCTGCTGACCTTAGGACGTTCAGTAACAGGAGCAATCCAAAAGATCCCAGGTGTGACGCGAACCCTCACGTGTCCGACTACACGTCATCTAAATCTTCCTGAAGACCCTTCACCCCACCGAGAAAATGATCTTTAGAACCCTGCAACCCTCGAAGAGACACTAGGGTTGTACGCCTAAAGCATTGTCATGCCGGGACCTTTATAAGACTCCATAAACCTTGAACGTCTCCTAGATCTAGGTTTTTATCAGACCTTGGTGACCTCAGACAGGTTCGATTCGAATTTCCACCAAATGACTTCGACCACTTTAAAAAATAAAACCTAAAGAGCCAAGCCTTCGCCATTTAGATGGACAATGTTCCCCAGGGCGAAGAAACCCTATCGCCATCGACGAGGCGTTGATTAAACAAATTGCGGCACCAACTATATTAAACGAAATCACAATTGATCCTTCGGTCAAGAAACGGTCTAGGGTTCTATGGAAACCTAGGTAAGCCTTTAATCGAGGTCTAACCTACAAATTTATCCAGTACAGGAGCTAAACGATGGCCCTATCTTCACCATTTCTAGTGATGGCAAAGCCTGTTGGTCCGGTCTGTAACCTTTCGTGCGACTATTGCTACTATCTTGACAAACGCTCACTCTTTCCAAAACGAGAACCTTTTAGAATGTCCGACGAGGTTCTTTCGCATTACATAGAGTCAACTATCGCAGCAAGTAGCGGCCCCGTGGTACCCTTTGCCTTCCATGGAGGAGAACCTACCCTTGCCGGTAAAGGGTTCTTTGAGCGTGTCATCGAACTTCAAAAGCGCCATCTTCCGAAGGGGTGGTCAGCTTGGAACAATCTTCAAACGAACGGCACCCGCCTCGACGATGCTCTGTGTAAACTTCTAAAGAAGAATAAATTCAGTGTCGGCATTAGCATCGATGGACCCGAACATCTCCACGATATAAATCGGAAAGACCGCCTTGATAGACCAACCCACAAAAAGGTGCTCCAAGGGTTAAACCAGCTTCGCACCAATGGAATTGAACCTGACGTCCTATGCACCCTTAATTCCACTAATGTAAATCACCCTCAAGAGGTATATCACTTCTTCCTAGATCTGAAAGTGAGCTGGCTACAGTTCCTACCGGTAGTCGCTAGGGACGAAACCGGAACGCTCCTACCGTTATCAGTCGAACCAAGAAAGATGGGCGACTTTCTAAATGAGGTCTTTGATGAATGGGTTCGATACGACCTAAAACGAATCGGAATCCAAAACTTTCTCGAATGTCTCCTTGTCGTTGACGATAAGCCCGCAAATCTTTGCGTTATGGCCCCAAAGTGCGGAAATGTCTTAGCCATGGAACACGACGGCAGCATCTACAGTTGCGACCACTTCGTAAATAACGACCATTACTTAGGAAATATCCAAAGAGATAGTCTTGAACTACTCCTGACCTCGGACCGACAAGTCGAATTTGGAGCCACTAAATCAACGGGACTACCAGACCAATGTAAGAGTTGCCCAGTGCGAAAACTTTGCAACGGCGGATGCCCAAAGGATCGATTCGCAACCAGTAAAGATGGCCAAAGCGGCCTCAACTACCTCTGCGAAGGATATCTCTCCTCCTATAGCCATATCCTGCCTTACATTAGCGAAATGGTAGTACTAAAGAGAAGGTCGCAACCGATTCACCAAATAATGGATCAAATCGCACAGCGAGAAAAGGAGTTTCGCACAGCGATCAAACATGCTCAAAGAAACGACCAATGTCCATGCGGAAGTCGCAAGAAGCTCAAAAGTTGCTGCATCAATAAAAGAATAAATTGACAGATTACCTAAGGCATTAATGAAACAAAATACCCCACTTAAAGATCTAGCCTAGACGAAGATCTGACCAAGATACCAATCAGACGCAATCGTGATAGCCAAGAAGAAGGCTACTAAATTATTTTGCCAACCTTGCTTTATGTTGAATCACAACTGACTGAATCACAAAAAAGTCACATGTTAAATATGTGCACTTTAACAATTCACACCGAGTAATTGCGCTTATACCCTAGCCAAAGCGACCGCGATAAAAATACGCCAGAAACTCCGACTCACTGGTAACTATAGCGGCTATTCATCGCAATATCTCGTATTATTATGCAATCCCCAGAATGCGACTTGATATAGAGGTGGTGTCCAATTGCTTTAACCTGCTTACTTTGGAGTCGCCTAAATCCCAAAGATTCGCATTTGAAGAGCGAGAGTCGAGTAGTAACCAATCAAGGTTGTGAGTTCGAAGATCCCTTTCTCACCAAGATCTCTAACGCAGCGTTCAAAATCCAAATCGTCCAAATCTGCAGCTCCCAAAAGCAAACTTGCTGCCCAAAATGCTGTTGCCTCTGAAGGAGTCTTCGCCGATGGCAAGCCACCTTGAGAGATCGCCGAGAGGTCTTCGTCGGTGAGACCGACCTCTAGCGCCAAAGGTTCATGGGAGCTCCGTTCGAAGTCGCACTCCCACTTTTTGGCAACCATTAATATTACGGCCTCTCGAATTCGACCAGAGAGTTCACCAAAATAGCGAATTGTCGTGCCCAACTGAGAAAGAGCATGACCTAGCTTAGGCGCCAGTAACATTGCATTAAACGGTCCCCTTAGAGCTCCGTCGCTATCGACAAGGGACGATTGCTGGGATCCTTTTGACCTTGGGCCAAATACAATCTCATCGTAGAGCACCGCCTGATCTTGAGATAAATCGTCGGGTTTTAATTTTACGAGGCGACTGGCTCGCTCTTTCACCATATTATTTACTCTTTCTCGGAGGCTAGCTGCTATAAACTTAAAGATCCCTTAGTCCGGTCCCCTATCGTATCGCAAAACCACTCTGGGCCTGTGATCTGGGCCTGTGATCTGGGCCTGTGATCTGGGCCTGTGATCTTGTTATATCAATTTATCGAGTTACGAGCCCCTAAGCGCAAGGCACATTGCCTCCAGTAGCCCTAATGGAAGTCAAACTTGAGAGATATTCCCAAACTAGCTATTCCTAAATTTTGGGCTCGCCAGACATTAGGAGTCGTCAAAGTTCAACGTTGCCGTAGACAAGGCCCTTAATTCTTCTTTTTCTAACAATATGAGGCATTCTCTATCGGTCATTGCGCATGTATTTTACGTGGCACTATTCATGCTAAATGGCGATATTCATGCATTTTCTAATTGCCGTTGATACCTAGCGGTGCCAGCCTCTAATATCTAGATCAGATCCTTTGTTCTAGATGCGAATTTGCGGCACCTATCCACGCTAAAAGAGCTATTGGTATGTGCATAAACAAAAGCTCCGTCGCCACACATTATTGTATCTTGTCTCTAAAAGGCGGCTTGGGCGCATTCAAATTGAAATACATTCCAAGAATACGAATTATAAAACAACTCAAAGCAGCGATGACAATTGCCGAGGTTCCATAAATGCCAAGGCGAATCGAGGCGACAGTCAAGATCGAACCAACTATTGCGGGCACCGCATATAGACCTTTGGTGAGTACGGTAGGAACCTGACGGATGATCACATCTCTAATCATCCCCCCTCCAACCGCAGTGATCGCACCAAGAATAACCGACTGAGAGAGTCCAAGGCCAAAGGCCATAGCCTTGTCCGCACCGGCCACACAAAAGAGGCTCAATCCAATAGCATCAGCTACGTCAATGACGGAGATAAAGCGCTCCAAATGATGGCCCACGAGGAAGGCAATAAGGGCTCCCGCTGCAGCGACAGCCAAATATCTCCAGTCGGCGAAGGTCGCCGGTGGAAGTGAATTGATCAAGACGTCCCTAATGGTACCCCCGCCGAGGGCAGTCACCATTCCAACAACCACGACACCAATAAGGTCAAGGCTGGTCTGGCGCAACGCAATCAGTGAACCGTTGAGACCAAAGAAAAAAACTCCTGCTAGATTCAGAACAAGAAGCAACATTGATTCAGTCATAAATATCCATAGTCTCCGTCAAATCTTCTACTGTACCATGAGCAAACAAACTTCTGAATCAGCTCTAGCTGGCCAAAGAACCGCCTATCAGACCCCTTCAATGTAGTCTCCTCAAAAAGATGAAATTCATAGCTCCAAGAGACGCTATGACCAACCCACGCTATAGAGACATTGTCCTAGACACCTATCGAAAATAAATGAAAGGTTGAAGTTTTCGCCAGATCAATATTGCCATCCACATTTGCGATTAGAGTTTCGCCGAAACACTCCGCCAAGACTTTAACTAACTCTGCAGTCACAAATAGTTACGGCTTGACGTTAATCAAAATGAAATAGGATTGCTCTCCGCCATCATCTGATACTGGAGAGATCTCTTTGACCTCACCAGCCTAACATAGTAGTCATTCGACACGAGCGAAAGGAAAGTTGGATATGTAGAACCAAAAATAGTCAGCGCACAAAAGTTAGTTGATCGAGAACATTACGACCATAAAGTGCCAGTTGGAAAAACGTTCCTGTAATGCCACCTCAGAAAGAGAAAATCCATCAACGACAATTCAGGAAAAGATAATTCCTAGACGAAAAGAAATAAATGGGGCTCTTATTTGGTAAGTGTCAGCGATAAGCAGTTCAAAAACCCTGGCAATCGTTCGAACCAAGCGCAACGTCAAAGTCACCCGACCACTCAATAAAGCGGAAAATGAACTAGGCACCAAGCTAATGGAAACTTTGGGCAACGAGATATGCGCGTATCCCAAGACCTGAGACAAAGAGGCCGCCGATGCCATATAGCCAGTAGAGTCGATGGCGCATTGAATCGCGATATGCAAATAAAAAACCCGATGCAATTATCGCCACGAATCCATAAAAAGGATGAAAAGCAATCATCTTCTTGTGCTCCGAAGCCACCAAGTAGATCCCTGTAAGGACTTGAACATATATCGCGCCTTGGACAAAGATAGTAAACCACCACAACGCACGCGTTCGTAGCGCTGGGTAACGAATCGCCAAAAGCGTCCAAATCCCCGCCAATGCGTTTCCTATAATGACTATCCAAGCCCATGCCGCGTGAAAGCTAGTTACTGATCCAACTATCATGATTTACTCTTGCTACCTCCTAGCATCCACGCTAGCGATATTCATCGACGTAAGGGTCGTAAGAGCAAACCACCATATTGTCGACAGACCAAAGAGACCTCAAAGAATATAAGGAAAAATGAAATACCAAAAGGTTCGTCGATCTCTTAAAGCCACCAAAAACTCTGTTTTCTCATAGAGGCTACCACACCCCCGGAATGCAAGAAAATAGGCCTGGCCGCCAAAGGGCAATCGTCTCAGCAACACAAGCTAACACCGATCCTCACTAAGCCGACTCCAGAAATCTAAATAAGTTCCACAAAATCACTTCCAGTCGCGTCGATCCATGCTCAAAAGGCGACTTCGGCCAAGGTCGAGTGCCCCCATAAATTCGAGTGTTCTCCTAACTCCAAAATACCTCTCTAGCTTGCCTAACCAACCAAGCATCCACCACAGCGCTTAGCTTTATTATCTATTGGGTTCGCCAGTATCGCAAAAATTCAAGCGCTGAGGCTCTAGGATCCCTCGGCATCTTATTTACCAGGGTGGCCCTTTGGATATGTGAAATTGAAAAACTCAGATCGAAAGGCCGTCATCCCTCTTCTTGTCCTTGTAATTGCCCTGGGAGAGTCGACGAGAAAATGACGCTCGGATCTCTCTTTTTCTCGTCGTATCACCAAATCCCCTTTTTCGAAATGAGAAGCTCGGACTGTCACGGTTGTCAACTAGGACTCTCGAAAAGCCACTCCTCGTCACATAGAGTAGGAGTTCGCCCTTTATCCCAGTCGAGATCTCGTGAGGGGCCAAAAGGGGCTTGAAGGAAGATGTGAGCGATTCTTGGCGATATCCTCTGGTAGATTTAGACTTCGTAGGGAGCTCTACAATTCGCTCACCAGAGAGAATAGATAGATCCGAAAGGGTGCGAACATCGGCTATCCCAGGAAAGATTGCTGTGTTACCAAAGAGAGTAAGAAAGCCATCGCTCAAACCTGGCCATCTAGATCGGGCTTGACTGAGATCCTGCAAAATTCCCATCACCAAAATCCCCTGCGATGCGCCCTCAGAGAGAATAGAAGAAAGATCTCTAATCGGCGCAATATTGGCCATCTCATCTAAAAGCAGAGCTACTGAGGGTCGAGGTCGAGAAGACTTGGCCATTCGTTGGTCTAAAGCAGCCTGGCTATAGGCAGCCTCTCTGATCGATTGAAGAAGACCCAGTACAATCGGTGCCAAAATAGCCTGATGCGTTGAGGGTGCGACAATATATACGGTGTCTTTGGAGCTAACGAAGTCACTTGGAGAAAAGTTAGCCATCTTTGCCGATCGTAGAACCTTCGGCGTCCTATATCCCGACAATATCCCCGCTGCAGTTGAAGTAATTCCCGAGAGTTCCTTGGGTGCCGAAAGTGATATTGAGGCCAAGGTCCGAGCCGCCTCTGGATGCGAATTAGCCTCCAAAATCGATATAGCGGACTCTAATTCCTTATTTTCAATAGAATCCATCACCTCGACCATGGACCAACCTGCCACATTGGCAGCCAAGAGCAGCGGAGCAATTACCGCCTCGGCTCTCTCTTCCCAAAAAGATAGCGAGCCGCCCCTTGCACCAGTTACGCTCGCACCCAACATCGCACGTGCCATAAGTACTGCTCTCTCAAAGTCACAAGTAGAAGTAACGGGCGAAAAGTTGAGACGAATCGTCTGCGAGTCGTCCAGCGGCACACTTTCTAGTGGGTCAAAGATCCAAATCCGCCCAAGTTTCTGGCGTATGCGAAAGGTCTCGTTGAAGATATCCTCCTTGGTCGAGGTGACCACTACAGCACAATCGAGCTCATTCAAGTTAGGCATGACGATATTTCTAGTCTTTCCACAGCGAGGAGGACCCAAAACCAATAGATGGGATTCACTCGAGAGGCGAACTTCACCGCGCTTACCTTTACCTACGTAAAACAATTGCCGCACCAATCATCACAATTTAGTTTTATCTTATATAAAAATTAATGAAAATCAAAAGATCTGCTCAACAGAAGAGAATTAAGGCCTTCCACGCGACAATTAAATTTAGATTCATTCGATTAAAACCCTCTAAAAAATCAAAGTAGCCTTGGCCAATAAAGACTTTTAGGTCAATCTCGATCAACAACTTGAAACCTCACATAGATAAATCCAAACGATTCCCATCTCGATCGGCCTGGCTCCCGATTCGATACCGCCCAACTAACGCCGCTGCTAATGCACCCATAAAACCCCATTAACGAAATTGGAATAGCTCCAGCACCACTACATCGGTGAGGGGTGGAGCCACCCATTTATTCTAAAGCACCATTTATTGATAGCCATTGAAGATTAGTTCATGCAAAAGATATCCCACTACTACCTTGTATTGACGCTCTTTGTATTTCCGCAACCACCTGCAATTGATCAATCGACGCCATTGACTATTTCTTTCTATTAAAGAGCTCAAGCTCATCGAAGGTAAAAATATCAAAGAATGCTTTGACGCTGCTTTACTATTGCTGCATCGAAATTGCCAAGCCCCTTCAAGGTCAATTGCTGGAAACGAATTGCTCGAAACTAATCACTAGAGTCGCATTGCTAAAAATACAGGGGTGGGTATAGCTCTATCCAGATCTAACTCATTGGCATAACAGTCCAAATAATGTAGATCTACGCTATCTTCAAGCACCTATCGGCGGTCCCTGATAAAAAAATCCCTTTAGATCCTTTGAACATCAAAGGATCCAAAGGGATCATATCTTTAGATCATCAAGTCATATCGGGGCTATAAGCCCAACAGATTAATCTTAAATCTCTGGCACTAGTTTGGATTGATATTTGCAATAGCCAACTCGTCAATTTCTAGAGGTTGCTCTAGAGCTTCCTTGGTTACCTGATTTCGCGCCAACAGCCAGTAAGAGATACCGCCTACAAAAAATCCTACGAACACCGAGATATCCGCACCGTTGGTCGCGTTCGAAAAGATCGAGACGTAATGGGGGTAAACGTCAATTGTCAACATAGCTCCCGCCATACCCAATACCTGGGCGATGATACCCACCCAGTGAACACCACCATTACGGTAATAGATGCCTCCCTTTGATCGCTGCAGATCCAAAGCGGAATAACGGCGCTTTCGAAGCAGCCAATCAACCAGATAGACAGCAGTCCAAGGGGCAACCCAAACGATTATAAAGAGGATAAACTCCTGCAATAGGGTGTTAAAGGAGGAAGAAAAGATAGCATAAGCCGTCAGCGAAGTACAGATTATAGTATCTAAGATAACAGCCTGCCAACGAGAGATCTTCAACCCCAACGCCTGCAAGGTAACTCCAGAGGAGTAAAGGTCCAAGCTATTGATCGCGAACAACTGAATGATGGAGACGATCAAATACGGCCATATAAACCAAGGAGTGAACTTCTCAGCAATACCGGTGATGCTCCCCGATGCGCTGCCAACATAAGTAGCGACGGCCGCGCCAAGAATCATAAGTGCAACCGATGGAATGTAAGTTCCAAGAAAGACCCAGCCGACTGTCTTTTTGTGCGAGCTCTCGCGAGGCAAATAACGAGAGAAATCGTTACCATTTTCAGTCCAACCCAAGCCAGATGCGGCAAGGATAAAGGCAAGTCCTTCGGTCATAGTCTGCCAGTTAGCTCCATGTGCCACCGAGTGAAGATTGACTTTGCCAAGTCCTAAGATCGCAAATACGATAAACAATAGGACAAAGGGCAAAAACAGCATCTTCATCGCCTTCAAAATGGCCTGGTGGCCAAAGAGCGGCAGAAGCAACTGAATCGCAGCAGCTACCAGCAAGATAGCAACTTTAACTCCAGTCGATGTATGAATTCCGGCCTTCGACAAGAGGGCAATGCCCGCTATTACGATCAGAGCCAGCCCTTCTGTCTCAAAGCCAACTTGCGTCAGCCAGTTGAAGAAGGCTATTAACTTAGAACCGTTTTGTCCAAAGCTTGCCCGATTGATCGTAAAGGTCGTCGTCCCGGCTTCGGGTCCTTGAAGAGAGGTAAGTCCCAAAAGAAAGTAAGAGAGGTTGCCAACCAGAATGATTATTACAGATTGAGCGAACGACAGGCCAAAGCTCATCAAGACAGCGCCATAGACCAATATCTCTACATTGAATATCGCGCCTCCCCACATCCAAAAGAGGTTTACCGGCTTAGCCCAGCGCTCACGGGCAGGTATATAGTCAATACCGCGCCGCTCAATACCAACGGGACCAGACTCCGCGATAGGTATTTCAAAAGCTTCTTTTACCAATTAATTTTCTCCTAAACAGACTAATTATGGGGTGCATTCCTATGAAATATGTGACTTACATTCAAAGCTAGTTGTAGCCATGAGGCCTAGAGGTTACATCGCATCCTCACTCAATCTGCGTCGAAGTTCATTCCTAAGAGCGACCGTAATACGATCGGCTTTGGTATGGACTTCAAAGCGTAAATCCAGCGGGAAACCATCTGTCTTATACTGCTCATGAAGTAGTAGATCTTCTTGAAGAACACGCTCCTCGAAAGCGACCGCTTCATCCATCTCGGCTTGCGTACCATTCATATCATTTCGCCAGAGAATGCAAAACAGGCGAGAGACACCATCTCTTACCGGCGATATGAAAAATCCGATCATATTGACGCCATCTGCTTCCAAAAATGATATACGCAAGCTCAAGCTAAAAGGCGCCACATAGGTGTAGATCAGTTCACGTCGCTGAATCAACTCTCGCTCCCCCAAAGCAACGCCTGGATCTTCACGATTGGCAAATTGATGTGCATAACGCGCAGTAAAACCACCCAACTTGGAGATAATCTCATAATTGTCAACCAGCCTCGTCGCCTCGTCGCCAAAAGTTTGAGTGTGAACGAAGGGGAAATGCGCCATATCAAGAAAGTTGTCAGCCAAATAACCACAGTGCTGGCGGACATTCTTTGGAACCAGATACCCTGCCATAAAGGCACTATCTGTCGCCTCAGAGATCTCAATTATCGGTGCGTTAGGCTCCTTGGGGGCGAGAAAGATTATTCCATACCGGCAGATAACTCCATATGCGACCTCTAGACGGGCTGTGGGTGGAATATGAGCTTGATCTTGTATGGCTGGGATCTCTATGCATCTGCCGCTATCATCAAAGCGGTGCCCATGATAGCCACAACTGATTATGCCATCACAAACAGTGCCCGTAGACAATGGCGCGCTTCGATGAGGGCACCTATCTCGATATGCCACCAGGGAACCATCAAACGTCTTGACGATCAGCCAATCGACATCCAGAAGTGTTGCCTTCAACCATCCATCGGTGATTTCCGTCTCAAGAGCGACAGGGTGATAAAAATAGCCTAGCCGTGGATCATCGTTCTTCAAAACGTCGAGACTTTGCGACGTCACAGCATTCTCCCTGATGGTTCCATTAGCTTGACTATTCATTCATCACTATTTGGGTCTTTCACCCACAATTGAATACGATGAATCTAGTTGATACAAGAACTAGACCCGATCAGTTTTTCGATTACGGATATGTTACACAATTTTATCTCCTACGGCCCCGATACAACTTCTGTAGCGGTCACGCTACCTTTGAATTTGAAAGATCTCCATGATCTTTTCCCGATCACGTCCAGGATAAGGAGGCAACCCTGGCACACTAGGACGTGTCGCATTAAAGATTGGCCCTGGAGAGGGTTGAGACACTCCTCCAACTTCACTAAATGAGCCACGAAAACGGCTATGGGGGTGGTCAATCGCTTCACTAGGAGTGAAAACCCCAAAGGTGCAAGCATCTATGTCGCCCAAGAGCTCTTCAAAGTAGGACCGATTCTGACCAAGGAAGATCTCGCTAAAGGCACTTCGCATCGCCGGCCAAGTTGCCTTATCGTACTGCTTTGAGAAAAGTTCGTTCTCACTTTGTCCCAAACGATCAATCAAAGTCGCATAGAACTGAGGCTCCAAAGCTCCAACCCCCACATATCCTCCGTCCTTGCACCTATAGATTGAATAAAATGGCGCTCCGCCATCTAACAGGTTGCTATCGCGTTCATCGATCCAAGAGCCATTCGAGCGCATACCAAAGATCATCGATGCAAGCGTCGCCGCCCCTTCAAACATAGCGGTGTCAATCACCATGAATCGCTCCTCTGAAGCACGCCCAGCTAGAGCTGCAGCGATCGAAAACGCCATAAACATGCCACCGCCGCCAAAGTCACCAACGAGGTTTAGAGGGATCACAGGTTCGGCTTCAAACGGACCAATCATCGACAAGATACCGGCAAGGGAGATGTAGTTCATATCATGACCAGCACGTGCCGACAATGGTCCACTTTGGCCCCAACCAGTCATTCTGGCATATATCATCGTGGGATTTATCTTCTCGACATCCAATGGGCCAAGCTCTAGACGCTCCATCACTCCGGGTCTGTATCCCTCTAAGAGCACATCACTCTTGGCAATCAACTCCTCCAGGACTCCACGGGAGGCAGGGTCCTTTAGATTGAGGTCGATCGACAACTTAGAGCGGCCCATCACATCTGATAGGTATCGCTCTTGAAGTTCGCGGTCATCTTTTTTATCACCATCTATGGCTCGATCGACTCTAACGACTGTCGCCCCTAAGTCTGCTAAGAGCATCCCACAGAATGGACCAGGACCAATTCCGGCAAACTCCAGCACTCTAAAACCTAAAAGCGGCGCAGAGTTACTTATCATCGCCTGGCCACCGCTACCCGAGGCGATCAAAGCGTCATTAGGCACAGCGACATTAGATACATTCTGGCCGTCACCCTTTCCAACCATGGTATTTAGTCCTCTCTAATAAGCCTAATAAAATGTTTTCGGGGTCAAAAGTCAATCTCTAGAGGCTCCTACCTTGGAGTAAATGGCTTGCCGGCGCCCCAGGGTTGATTCAACAGTATCAAAACGTTACCTCACGTTTGATTCAAAAGGTTACTAGTATCAAAGTTGCAATCGCCCTAATCTCAATTGTTCTAAACAATCTTGCCCTCGAAAGCGTTTCATCCTTTGGACTTTAGATCGAGGTCGTAGATGCAAAAGAAAAAGCGCGCACTCCCTTGGTGACGGCTAAAACTAACTATGACGAGAAGGCCACCCTAGGTCAAACCTAAATGGCGCCGTTTGAATTGCGGCTTTATCCTATGGTCCAAGTTTCACTCCCAATTGCGAGTGAAACGATTGGCCTATTACCTAAGGTGAAATTAGTCGATCGATGCAAGCAAAATATGATCTTGTTGTCGCCTTGGAGTGGCTCGGAATAGTTTTTGGGGCTATTGTCTTGATATAAAGATCCAATTGCTTGAACGAAAAGTCTATGAAGTCACGATTAGAGAAGCTAAATTCATTTTGGTCAACGTCCTTAGAGAGATGGGCGATTCCAGATTCCTTCACCAAGGCAAAGGGCCTTGAACCCTTCCGCTTGGATCCTTTGCTCTTCTATCCGGACTTCTCACGAGCCCAAACACCAACAGTTCGCGAAGTCAGAGAGGCTCTCGAGCGACTTGACCCAAGCGACCGTAGCTTGCTTGACGTAGGGGCCGGAGCAGGTGGCATTTCACTCTTGCTGAACCAGACATTTTCCCATCTAACAGCTCTCGATGCGAGCCAAGAGATGCTTGCCCATCTGAAAATAGCCGCTGACACCCTTCAGATACCGCACCAAAAACTCACGACCTTGACGAGCAAGTGGCCGACTTCGCAACCAGTCAGTGCCGCTGTTGTGGTCTGTGCGAACGTCCTTTATAACATTGCATCGCCTGTAGAGTTCATATCAGCATTGGTCGACTCTTCTGCAGCTCAGGTGGTAATAGAAGTCACTGCTATGCATCCACACTTCAGCACGCGTGAAATCTGGACCAAATTTCATCACTATGAACGACCCATCGACCCCAACTACGAAATTATCGTCGAAATCGTTCGTGCATTGGGTTTCGAACCAAAGATCGACCGATGGGAGCGTCCTCGTGGAGACTTTCGCGATCCGACAGAGCTAAGTAGGATAGCTGCTCGAGCATGTATAACCAAGGATCACTACGAGGAGCTTTCTCACTTTCTGAGCCTAAACCCGCCAGCGCCTACTGCTGTGGTATCTATCAGTTTTAAGAGTCACCGCTCATAGGAGCACCATGGTCTCGTTCGAAGCGTGCAAACAATATCGCTTTATAGCGCTCGAACTCATTTCGAGTTATTAGACCTTTATCAAAAAGATCTCCCAATTTTACTATCTCATCGAGTGCCGAAAAGAGAGCCGCTGGCGCTGCAGCACCTGTCCCTTTGGTGTTACGTGCCTCTCTGGCTCTATTAATAGCAGCCTTTAGCTTGGCCGGTTGTGGGATAAAGTGCAGGTTAATATCTGAATCCTCGCCAAGGGAGGCGACTCTCAGATTACCGACTCCGATCAATCTCTCAAAGAGAGGCGAATTGAGTGTTATCTCACCGATTCTCTCAAGTGGAACCTCCGAACTTCGGATCGTAAAAACTCCCGACGCCGTAATCAGCCTCCTTGGAGTAACTACGCACTCAATTCGCCTCCATTGAAGATATTTAAAGACAAAGTAGCAAACCGCTACAATCAAAAGACAGCCAAGCAAAAACTTAATCAGGATCGGCAGCCAAGGCAAGATAAATATCGAAGTGAAAAAGAGTACCGCCATGATAAAGGCCGACGCTATAGCTCGAAATAGGTATAGAAAGTGCGGATTGGTCACATAAAGGACCTCTTCACCCGCATCGGTGAAGCGCTGTTCGGCTTTGTCTTCGAAATGATCTTGCACTGATAGGAAAGTGTAGCCTTTTGAGGGAACCCTTCGAGTTCGTTTTGATGCCAATATGATCAAAGTCAGATCATAAAATCACCAAAGATCGAATATTTGATGGTCAAATTGATATATCCCCAGGATGCATCCGTGAAAGGCTTTGATACCAATCGATGGTCCGAGTGAATTTCCCTACTTTCCTTCCAAATAATAAAGACCTTAAATTACTTAGGCGGCAAAAATTTCAGATGGGCTCTAAAGAGATCTTCGGGTAGGCTAGACATCTTGAAGTAGCGCAAATCTAAAAAATGCCCCAGTGGGTTCATTTGCGCACTAATTACAATTTATGACTAAATACGAAGTAGGAGAAAAGATATGGCAAACGTCGCTGTTCTCTTTGGAGGCATATCACCAGAGCACGACATCTCCATCCTGACAGGCCTCCAAGCGGAACGGGGTCTTTTGAACTCCATCCACAAGGTGTCTAGTATTTATTGGTCAAAAGGTGGGGACTTTTTTCTACTTCCAAATGGCTGTGAGGCCTCCTCTTTCGCAAGCGGATTACCAGCAAAGGTAGAAAAACTTACAATTCACCTCGGGGATTCTCCTGGGTTCTATCAGGGCGGCAAGAGCTTCTCTAAGCCAAAAAAACTTGAGATTGACGTGGTTTTGAATGCCTTACATGGCGGACCCGGCGAAGATGGTAGCTTACAAGCCCTTCTAAATCTTGCGGGAATCAAATACAGCGGCCCGGGCGCCTTAGGTGCTAGTTTAGGAATGGACAAGCTCGCATTCGCTGGCCTATGCGCAAACTTGGGAATAGCCCACTTAGACCGGCACCTCCTGAGCCATACGACCCAACCACAAACAATCACCTTCGGTTCACCATTTATCCTAAAACCTAGGTACGGGGGCTCATCCATCGGAATTGACGTGGTTAGCGATCTCGAAACCGCTAAGGCTAGATTGCGAACTAATGTTCATCTAAAACTGGGCGCAGTAATCGAACCATTTAGAAGCGATCTTTTCGATCTACAAATTGCGGTAAAAACATTCCCTAAATTAGTTCTGTCGGCCATTGAACGACCGCTACGAGACAAGTCTGGCGGGGAATTTTTAACTTACAAGGACAAGTACGTAGGCGGCACAGGCATGGTGGAGGCTCCTCGTGAACTTCCAGCAAAACTATCGGATGTCATCAGGGAGTCAATCTACAACTACGCCAACCGCCTTGTAGATGCGGTGCCGCTGAGAGGAATAACCCGAATTGACTTCCTCTCAAACGGAGTCGATGAACTCTATGTCAATGAGATAAATACCATACCTGGAAGTCTCTCTAAGTATCTATTCATAGAACCTATGATTCCATTTGAAAATCTACTCCTAGACCTAATTGCTGAAGCAACCGAAGTTAGCACCTTCGCACCTACCACCGCAGGAGCTGATGGATCGGCGCTCTCATCCGCTGGCACTATCGCATCTAAATTAGGATAGATTTCACTGCTGGTTGATTTGCCACGTTGCCTTTTGAAATAAGAGATGAACGATACGGCCCCCATCGTTTCAAAGTGGCCGTATCATTCATCTCAATAGATTTACTACCACGCTCACTTAGCGTCTTAGTAATATTGGACATGACAAAGTCGCCAAAATCCTTTAGTGACTTTGGCGCCTGTTCTAGGCACCAAAGGAGTTCTCCACAACCCTGCGGAAAGACGAAAGTGACTTTCTAATCCAATAAAGGGAGGTTTATCCATAATAAATCTCGAAAAACGAGACATCTAGTATCGAATTTCAGATACGTTGATGGTGGTAGCAAGCTCCACTTATGCGTGGTCGCAAGTTGTGGAATAGTCAGTTGTATAGATGACTTGTTGAACACCTCTGGCCGCGAGGTGGTCGAAGTCGAAGAAAGTCACGCTATCGAGATAGATAGCGACCGCCTCAACCCTAAAGCCACCCAGTGAGTGAACCGCAACACCCCACGGAGATTTACTGGTCAGCCGACAGTAAGAGAAACAATGGTCAAGCTCTCTTTCGTGATGGCACGGGGCACACTTGGCTCGTAAGCCAGATGGTGCACATCTCTCCTTGGGCGCCGAAGGAGCCCTCAGAAGGCAGGGCGGGCACGTTATGGAATAGAATTTGGGTCCAGTAAAATAGCCTGTACCATTGTTCGGGCGTTCTATTATAGGCACTCATAGATCTGTGAAGGGGCGGCCAAAGACGCCATAGGCTGCGCCCAAGAAATACCATTGTTTACCTATAGCCGATAGGCATTTCAAGGCCTGTTTTTATCTAACCAAAGAGGCATTTAGGCGTCTGGGTATTTAGGCATAGTGGTCAGGCATAGTGGTCAGGCAAGTCATTCTCATACAAAACAACATCACCGGAGGTTGAGTTAGCTTTGATCCATTTGACCGCTGCATCTCTGGTGGGTTGATATGTGATTCGCACCTTAGAACGTCCCGATTGGACTTCGCCAAGTGCTCCTCGATGTAGAGCTCGTTTATTGGTTAGTCCCACGATAACCAAATCGGTCGCGACTGAGGCGATCTCTTCGCCGAAAAGTCGATTCTCATCGTACTGACGATCTCCTAGCTCTACCATTCCTGGGGTAACCACGATCAGCTTAGAACCGGCAAATAACATCGTTGCCGCCTGCGAAAGAGCCATTCGCGCACCAGAAGGATTTGAGTTGTAGGTATCGTCAACTACCGATGCCCCACTCTCAAGTTTGGCTATGTTCATACGGTTCTTGGCAGGCTCTAGAGATGTAAGAGCGCTCCCAATTGCAGCTTCAGTGACTCCAAGCTCTAAAGCCATAGCCACCGCGACTGCCAAATTGGTCTTGGCAACGGGTGTCATAGTCGAACCTATGCGCCTTTGATCGTGGTAGACGACGTTACGACCGTCGTCATCTGTCAATACTGCGACACTGCGTGCAAGTTCCACGCCAGAAACCCGCCAGATCTTCTTGCCTTGACGCTCAAGCTCGCTCGCCAAAACCATCAAGCGGGGGTCATCGACATTCAACACCACGACCTCTGCATACTTGGCTATCTCTGTCTTTGCCTTGAGTATGTTCTCCTCAGAGCCAAAACGCTCAAGATGAACAGGGCCAATGGCAGTAATCGCGACCACAGTTGGGCGCACCCATTCAACAAGAGCGGCAATCTCACCAGGCCCAAAAGTGCCCATTTCAGCTATAAAGAGGTCAGTACCTGGAAGGAGATTCTCATTAACTGTACGAGCCAATCCAGCTCGGTTGTTGTAGCTAGCAGGAGAAGCCAGAGTTGATATCGACTCCCGACACAATTGAGCCAAATAGACCTTGGTCGAAGTCTTTCCGAAGGAGCCAGTGATTGCAACCCTCTTTGGATTGATCGAATTAAGTTTCGAAGTTGCCGACGCTACAAAAGGGGCTATCGAACGCTCCTCTAGAGGGGCGGTAATCCAGGTACCTAACTCTACTACCAAAGATGCAATTGCCATCTCAACAGCACCAACTGAAGATGCCAAACCAAAAAAGTAAGAGGCAACCGATATGACGAAATTTATAGCGAGAGTCACGCCAAAGAGCAATCGCGCACGACGGGTCCACTTTAAAGGCGAAGTTCGACCTTTGATACCCAGTCCCAAAGGCAAAACCAATGTCAAGATGCCGATCGAAATGAAACAAAAGACCGACGAAGAGACAACTGCCGGTCTTGATGTGGTTGCAAAGAGCAAAAGTATCATGACAAACGAAAGAGAGAAATTCCAAGCGTTGTCGCGAGCAAAGTACCACCGAAGCATGAATCGAAAGACATATCCTGGCACATAGTGCTCGCGTTGAGCCACACGTATCCATCGAATTGCCGATGCTCCAGAGATAGCAAATGCCACCACGAGGAAGATCGGCGAAGTTGCGACATTAATTTGCGACAGAATCATATTTGGCCCTCGCCGATTCCTTTCAAAGGGTTCCTAAGCGATTATTGCTTATTTCGTCAATCGTTTTCGAGAGGCTAGAGCGATCACTAAAGATGGCAAAATGGTCACCATCAGCTATCACATCCAACTTTCCACGCGGCAAGATCTCAAGCGCCCTCCGTGCCATATCTATTGGGGCAGCACTATCTAGGGCGCCCCAGATCAAAAATGTATCCACTTCGATCATACTTAGAGCATCGGAGTAGTCTTCATTGACCGACTTGACAAGGATATCTCGGATCACTCCTTGAGCATTTCGATAGTCCAACGAGCCGTGTTTTGACTTGATCTTATCCAGCCGAGGCGCTCCAATTATCCCCTTCGATGCTAGGAATTTGGCGATCGATAGAGAAAGAGGCACAGAGCGAGACGAGCCACCTCGAAAGAGAGGAACTCCAGATACAACCAGCGACCCAAGCCACTTCGGACGAGCGGCCCCGATTCGAATCGCGATCCGGCCACCAAAAGAATGGCCCACTAAGATAACCCTGGAATCCTCTCCAAAGGCGTCATCGCCACTAAGGAGTTCACAGATCGCGCGATCTATAGCACTCGCATAATATTGTGTTCCCACCGGCTCGTCCGGAGGGGCAGATTCGCCAAAACCTGGTAGATCAAAACGAACTAACCTGAAACGATTCATGTCCAAAGTTGACACCAACTTCAAAAAATCATTTGAAGTTCTTGACCAACCATGAAGCGCTACAACAAGTTGAGGGCCATGGCCATCAATCTTTGCGAATATCTTTCCATCATCAAAAGCTCGGAGCAATTCTACGCTTTCATAAACCAATCAAAATACAAATCTCAGCGACCATCATCCAATTGGGCAAGACTAATTGAAAGTGAGCCCATTTGAATCTAGTCCGAAAGAGGCAACAAAGATCACCTCAGGGCCGTCCATGGGAAGACCTATAAAAGCGACTAAGCACCCATATAAGCCAACCCGTCAAGTCTGGCGCTCGATAAGATACTGCACTGTATAAGATACTGCAGCATCAAATCTCAACTAATGACGTCCGTCAATAATGCGATGAACACCCTTGACGTCTCTGTCATATTCATCATCATCGTCGTCTTCATCTTCTTCATCTTCTTCATCTTCGTCATCATCATCATCGTCGTCCAGGGCACCGCTGGAATACAGTTCCCCTTCTTCGAGCAATTGTTCTTCCTCTGAGGCGGCCATGCACCAATCTGCATGCCCGCGCACCGAGTCACCATTACATTCAACACAACGAACGACAGGTTTGACAAAGGCTCGCTTGGCCATCCGTGCCTCTTCGTAACGCCTATGTCGTCCTTTTTTCACCTATTACTCCCCTTAATACTTCGAGCGAAGGAGCCAAACTTCCAGTCGCGGAAGGCGATGCACATCGCCGATAACTCAAAACCGCAACAATCCCAAATCCGCTACCTTCGCCGTCACCGACGGGTACAAGCTTGTCGTGACCATCTGTCTATTCAAGATGCCAATTTTACCCAAAACAGCCTAGTAGCGCATCGTTAACGGTGCTTGCAATACTTTGCATTCAAGATAACTTATTAACTATGAGTAACACTGAGTTTAGTCCCGAAGAGATGATTAAAAGATTCCAAGCCCGCGCTCGCGCCGTTAAAGCTCGAGGAATTCCCCCAGTAGAGGGACCCGAAAGACAGAGATTTATCCAACAAGCCAAAGACGACTATATGGACTTTGCTATGCTCGGTGACGCTAACGCGTCATTAGAGGACGGAATCCTAGTCTTTCGCATCGACCTTAGACCTAACTAATCACCAACTATGTTCATTGTCGACCTCAAAATCGACACTCAATCTACCATGAAACCTCTGGAGAAGAAATTTATCTTCCGCTCTGAGAATTTAATGTATTACTTCTCCAGAGTTCTCTACCATTTCAATTTCACCGTTCGCCCCAAGGGCTAGCGCTATCTCACCCTTCATCAGTCGGTCAACGTAATCACCAACAACCAACTTTCTCCACCCCTTGGACAACCTACCTTGAGGAACACTACCAAATAGCTCAATGATGTCGCTGCGACTCCCCAAAAGATTGGCGTCGATCTTGAGCTGCTTAGCTCTGCTCGTCAACCAAGTGTTCAAAAATACCGCAGCGCCACCGGGAAGCTCAATCGGATCTGGCATAGACATCTCCTCATCGGACAGTCCTTGTGCCTCTAGCGCCTTTGCAACTACAGAGATTATCTCGATATCCGCCCCATTTAATAAACTTCGAGAATCCACTCCTCGAAGGGCTTTGAGCTCGGAGACCCTTTTGGGTAAGTTTTGAGCGATGGTAGCAATTGCTAGGTCAGCCAAGATAAACCTAGGCGGGCGGTCCTCTTCGATAGCTCTTGTCTCTCTCCAGGCCGCTACCGCTATAGCTACTTGTTTACTTCTACCCTTTAGGCCCCGTATCTCCCGAATTTTTTGCCAGGCACGATTTGGCTCCATCATCCCCGAAAAGTCCTGTGAAATGTAGTCACCCAACTCCTCGACTAACCAATCCAAACGATCCAAATTTACAACGGCATCCACTATGGCATCGCGCAAATCAGCTAAATAAAGTACGTCTTGAGCCGCATATTTGAGCTGATTCTCCTCGAGTGGCCGAACTAACCAGTCACTCAAACGATCAGATTTATCCAACTCAATTCCTAAGAATTGTTCCACCAGTGATCCAAGCGAAGGCGTTGAATAACCAAGAAAACCGGATGCGATTTGCGTGTCGAAAAACTTATTTGGAACAGTTCCAACCTTACGATTTAAAATCTCCAAATCTTGATTAGCGGCATGGAAAACCGCCTCAGCATCGGATTCAAACACCTCTGCCAGTGGAGCCAAGTCTACTCGCAACGGATCGATTAAAAATACCTCGTCGTCAGCTGCAATTTGTACAAGCGCCAATTTGGCAAAGTAGCTTCGTTCTCTGTGAAACTCCGTATCGATAGCGACCAATTCAGCGCGCGAAAGGAACCTAACAGCCTCCTCCAGTGTTCTAACGTGTTCAATATAGCGATGTGCCACCTAATTCAAACCTTCCTAAGAAACCTAGCTTCTCACTTAGCGCTAGCAAAGGAGTTGTCTTTCCTTTGCTAACCTCCATAATTCATCTTTGTATCGGCCATGGATAATACATCGCACTCACTGTCAAAGAGCGCCATATTAGTGACCTCGCCAAAAAACACGAAATGACTCTCGAAAGTTACCTTCGATTGAATCTTTCCCTCTATCATTCCAACGCCATCTGGAACAAATGGATCGAAATTAGAGGTTAGAGAAAAAGTATTCCCCTCAATCTCCAAAAGATCTTCTGTAAAATTAACGACTTGGTCGCCTTTTACGTATCGCCTAATCAATGAACGTTGAGCGGTCTTTAATATTGAAAGCGCAAATGTCTTTGTATGGTCCAGATTTCGAGCCGTCTTCGAAGAGGCCTCTACCGAAAACATCAAAATCTTTGGAGAAGTCGCCACCTGGCTAACCCATGAGGTCGTCATCAAATGAGGTGCTTTGTCGTAATTGGTTCCCAACAGATACAGCCCGGTGGGCAAGGACCACAGAAGGCGCCTTTGGTCACGCAAATATGTCAACTCCTCTTGATCTCTCGAGGTCTCTTTCGATGGCTCACTTTGTTCCATCGGTGACTCAAATTTCAATGCGTATCCAATACCTCTGGTGCAACCTTAACTAAGTCGCAAAACTTTCCCTATTTGTCGAGCCTAATTGATAGTATCAACAAAGTGACCTGCACATTTTGCGATATCATCGAGGAACACTCGATGGGATATATCATCTACCAAGATTTAGAGACTACCGCCTTTCTGGATCGATCACCTGTCGTAAAAGGTCACGTCCTAGTAGTCCCAAATGCTCACATCTTAGAGAAAACCAAGTGCGACCCACAAACCCTTGGTTCGTTGGTGGTGGTAGTAAAAAAAGTTGCCCAATGTCAACGTGCAGCTCTAAAAGCAAGCGGCAATCTGATATTCAACAACAACGTTATTGGCCAGAGCGTTGCACATCTACACTTTCACGTAGTGCCAAGAAGCAACCACGATGGCTATCGGGCGTCGTCTAGTCCCTCGTTGAAGTACGAGTCGCAGCAGCAGATGCAATACTATCGCGAGATTCTAGGGGCCTCAATCTAACCTCAACTGCTTGATTAACTATTTGGCATCCACCAGAAGATAGTCTCGCTTTCCCTTTCGAAGTAGAACCGCTCCAATTCCGAGCAAATCATCCAGAGTAACGACTCTCTGATCATCTTCAATTCGACGATTATTGAGATAGAGTCCGCCCTGTTGAATCAATTTCCTTGCCTCTGATTTGGATGTCACCAATCCAGCACCAAGGATAAATTCGACGATATTAGCCGTCTGAATCAAGAGATCTCGAGCAATTACACTTCGAGGCGCACCTGCCAAGGCCATCGATAACGCCCTGTCATCCACCGAGTAGAGGTCGTCGCTAAAGAGAGCCTCGGAGGCATTGACAGCCATCGCTAGACCATCGCTTCCGTGGACCAATTCGGTCATAGAGCTAGCCAATGCCCGCTGAGCTTCGCGTTCTTCTGGTCGCTGAATGGAACTATCGATTAGGTCTTGAGTCTCATCACGGCTAAAAAAGGTAAAGAACTTTAGGAGTTGGCTCATCTCTTGATCTGGAGAACGAAGAAAGAACTGATAGAACTCATATTCAGAAGTGCGTTCTGGGTCTAAGTAGACACCTCCGTTTACGCTCTTTCCAAACTTTGTCCCATCGGCCTTCAGTAACAAAGGCGAAGTTACTCCATAGACGCTACGTTGCCGGGTCTTTCGAATCAGTTCAATTCCAGTGACCACGTTTCCCCACTGATCAGAGGCGCCCATTTGGAGATTACATCCATAGGTATCACTCAAATGAGCAAAGTCGGCAGCCTGCAAGAGCATATAGCTAAATTCAGTAAAGGAAAGGCCGCTATCGCGTTCGTCTAGACGAACTCGTACTGAATCTTTCATCATCATCTGATTTACAGTAATATGCTTGCCAACATCCCTGAGAAAGTTCAAGATGCTGTAGTTTGATAGCCAATCAGCGTTATTTAGGAGATGTGCCTTAGCCGATTTGGATTCAAAGTCTAAAAATTTGCCGAGTTGCACTCTAATCTTGGCCACATTGGACTCCAAGACATCTTGATCAAGCAAATTGCGCTCTTGGGAGCGCCCCGATGGATCGCCGACCATACCTGTGGCCCCACCAGCTAACGCGATAACTGAATTACCAGCCAGTTGAAGACGACGCAGATTCAGCAGTTGGATCAAGTTGCCAACGTGCAAAGAGTCCCCAGATGGATCAAAACCTATATAAGCTACCGCTTCGCCGTTATCAATTAGATCTATAACTTGGTCGTGACTTACTTGATAGATAAGACCACGCCATCTAAGATCTTCCGAAACCCTGAAATTTGAAGCGCTCATAGCAATCATCCTAGTGGCACTAGCGATGTGAATTTGTTCCTTCGAGGACCATCACTCACCTTGGATTGCATGGATCCTCTATTTTTTGTTTGACGTTTCCATCTAAATCTATCCCTGGTCAATATCGTCAATATGTAAAGAGCAAATCGATCGGAACTAAAACCTCCCAAAACCGCAGATAGCCAGCACTGCAGATAGCCAGCACTACCCTAAAACCTCCCACCTGGGGATCTTTCCTCGCCGACTCTGCCTCTTTGACTCTTCGTCGCCCATGTAGCTACCCACTCAATGGCCCCATAATTGATGAACCCCAAACCAAGGTGACGACAGCCGCTACTAAAGCGTTCTAAACAGGCAGAGATCTCTCAAAGTCTTGGTCACTATTTGATGGCGATTTCTAATGGGTTTTGGCTCATCTTCGGTGCTGAATGATAAATCAATCGATGGAAAACTCTTTTGCGATCGCCTCATTTATCTTTTTATGAGCCGCCAGATTTTCGTCTCGGTCGCTTTTGATCACCAGGAGCGAGGTCTTTCTGCTTCCTCTGACCTCCTCAATTGCGCTTTGAATTCGTGATGAATCTTTTGATGTTTCTACATCAATCCCAAACCCTCTAGCAATGCGGTCTAGGTCACTATTATGTGGAGTTCCAAAGAGTGTTTCAAACGACTTCTCATCGACGATATCTTTTTGTGAAAGAAACGAGAAGATGCCTCCACCATTGTTGTCAAGAACGACGATTAGAGCTGCTAAATCAAGACGGGAGAGCTCCCTTAAAAATGAGACGTCGTATAGAAACGAGAGGTCACCCAAGATCAAAACCGCTATCGTATCGGGACAGAGCGCACTTAGATGGCTAGCACTTCCAGAAAAAGTCGCGATAATCCCATCGATCCCATTGGTGCCTCGGTTCTCCAGGATCACCGGAAAGCTATTCTCATTTGAGGCAAAACTCTCAAGGTCGCGAATTGGCATCGATGCTGATACAAACAAGAGGTCACTTGGGAGCAAATGTCGAACTACCTCACGAATCGAACGAGTCTCTACGCCAAGGTCCAAAGAGCCCTCGATAACCTTTTCAATTCGGCCATCAGCGTCCAAAAAGGCGTTGGTAAAGGCTTCGATATGTTTAGAGGGCTCTTCGATTGCTTGGCCAGAAAGTTGCGCTACCAATCGTTCAAGGTTGCCAACTATGAACCCCGAAGCCGTGCCCTCTGGATCCCATGCTCTACGCCCAGATCGAAAGACCTTGGTCAGTGGGCCATTGTCATTCGACGAGACCCTCGCTATAAATTGCGAAAGCACCTTAGAGGCAGATGGCATTCCAAAATATAGTATGACCGCTGGAGTCAAGGCCTCCGTTAGGGTTCCTTGTCGTAAAATTGAATCAAAGTGGGTAATGGCAAAACGAGAACGCCTCACGATTCCAGCACGAGGATCGACTAGCGTCGGCCAACCAAGTAGTTCAGAGATCGCGAATATAGCTTCTAATTGACGATCTTCTCCAACCACTATGAGACCACGTCTGACCGAGCATAGAGTGCGCGCGAACTCGTAAGTCTTGTCGTGCGAGGCGAGATCTATCTTTTCGTACCAAGGCTCCTCGTTTCCCCTACCCTGAAACTGCCCGTTTGGTTCGTATTGGGGTGAAATCAACGGCTCCCTAAACGAGACGTTCAAATGAAACGGTCCTCCAGGTCCAAATAGACCCTTGGCCTCTAGGACAGCCCTTGAGATCGATGATCGAATACTGCTCCAAGCTCCTTTAGCGCCAGCATCAATCAAGATCCTCCCCACCACGAAACCAGAATACAGCTCAGTCTGATTTATCGTCTGTGAAGATCCCGTTCCATAGAGCTCAAGCGGCCTATCGCTACTAAGTACGATCAGAGGTAGACCCGAGTAGTAAGCCTCGGTTATGGCGGGGCTCAACTCCACAGATGCCGTACCTGAGGTAGTCAAAATAGCAACGGGAGCATTAGAAGCCTTCGCTAGCCCGAGCGCGAAAAAGGATGAACTGCGTTCATCTAAAATGACTCGAGCAGAGATACCATGGTGAGCAAGGAACGCCAAAGCTAGCGGAGTAGATCTCGATCCAGGAGAGATGGCGACATAGCGAACTCCATTTCGATAGAGCTCATCCACTATTGTCATAGCCACGAACTGATTACCAACTGCCTCGTCGATTTCGAAAGTCAACTTACACCCAATTTACAAAACATCTTCCAACCAAGAACGAAGAAAGAGAACTTAACCGCCACTTCTTAGTCGCCAAAACCTCAAATTAGATTCAACCTTCTAAGATAAGGAAAAAGTTCCCTAAATTTATCCTTACATATCTAGGCTATCATCCATCACCAAGAATGACTTTAACGAAGGTCCCGGGAAATGGCTAAGATACTCTTCCACACAATAGCGCCAAGCGCGATTCCAACAAAGTTACAAGACGAAAACAAAATCGTGCTAATCCACGGTTTTACCCAAAATGCAAAAACCCTTACTCCCTTTGCGCGCCTCCTCGCAAAGCTAACAAATCGACCCCTGCACTTAGTCGATTTACCAGGCCACAATAGCCAAAACCCTCCAAACCTAAATCTCAGAGAGATCGCGGAGATGCTAGGCGACACCTTCGGCTCCGCGGTTTTCATCGGATACTCCCTAGGAGGTAGAATCGCCTACCACATAGCGATCCATCGACCCGAAGCCGCAGCCGGCCTCATAGCGATAGGGGCAAATCCGGGCTTGATCGATTCAAGTGCTCTCCAAAGTCGCAGAGAAAGCGATGAGAAGCTAGCACTATCACTATCGCAAATCACTAACGAAGCAGAGCTCAGGAAGTTCTTGATGAAATGGCTCTCTGCGCCAATCTTTGGAGGAATTCATCCAGATCAAGCTCAAATTGGATCACGCCTTGTGAATGAACCCATAAAGCTGGCACAGTCTTTAAAATCAACGGGTTTAGCCGAACAAAGCTACCTTCTTGAAGAACTAGCATCGCTAAAGGTGCCCTTTGCTTATCTTTATGGCCAAAACGACGCAAAATTCGGCCAAATCGGCCACCTCATGAAAGAGCGCCTCAGAGACAACCTAGATCTCATTGAGGTCGCCTCTAGCGGGCACTATCTCTTGGGCGAACGCCCATACGAATGCGCCATCGCCATATCCCAGTTTCTCACCGTATCCAACATATAAAGACAACTACCGCTGCGAGTTCTTTTCGTCATAGTCGAAGTCGTAATGGGTATAAGAGTTGAGATAGACAAAGTTATAGGAATCCTGCAGGAGGGTCGATTATTTTCGTGCGCACCAAGCAGCCCTAAAGAAGTAATACAAGCAACCTTAAATAAACAAGTAACAATCAGAGCGCTCTGATTCCATTTCTACCACCAAAATCCCCCTCGGGCATAATGACCATCCTCTAAGTTTGTATAGGTCGGCCTAGCTTGCCAAGAATCAAACTTTCGATCTTGATTCACCGCGCCATCTCTATTGACGCCCCAATCCGATTCATCTCAAAGGTGTCGAAATCGAACTTCGGGAGTTGCCAGCAAGAAAATAACGACCAAAGTGGAAATACCTTCGCGACTTTGGAATCAAAGCCGGCGCATAGGTAAACTCCGGCTTAACAGTAATCTAATTCTTAACAACCTAAACGCTAATAATGAAGTAAAACACATTGATCAACTGTTAGAATATGCATTCAGCTTTACAGTTGTACCAATCAATATGACCTGTAATAAACCGAAACAAAAAGCTTTTATACTTTATTATTATAATTCTAAATTACTATAGTTAGAAGATTTTAAATCACCAATAGACTACATCAAGCATATTCCTACTACAATAAAATATTTCCCTAACCACTCATATTCAAAAATTATCGATGTATAAACGAGGTACACAAAGTGAGCAGTCAATACTCAATTCAATCAAATAGCCTCATTTTCTAGCGACATATGAATCCTATCCGAACAAAATCATAATTTCGACATTGCCAACTATTATCACAAAAAACTCCCGCTATATCATCGTAAATAAGGAAAGGCCAGGGTTCGGTAATATTGTCTGTCATAAACCTTGCTAGAGTCCGATCCTTATCACAACCCGCAAACGATAGAGATCGCCAAAGGACAATCCACGACTACAACGACGGCTTGCGCAAGCTGAGAGTGCATAAAGAATCCAGGTTTTGGGATTCACTAAATATCAGGACTACCCACTAGATGTGATAGATCTGCAGATTTCCACCTTTTTAGCCGTGGCTAATTAACAATAATGATCTGAGAGATTTATCTTCATCTGATCAATTATTTCTTAGAAGACCAAGTCAGGATATTTCAAATTATCCTCCCCTTAGTCATATCTAATTTGAAATTTATCTGTGACTGTGTGGCTCGTATAATAGGTCAAACTTCGAACATCTCAAGCCATCATCTTGATGAGCTACCACCAAATCAGCAATCGTTAGATTCGGTTCCAAATAGATGAACCATCGCGAAAGATATGTCATTTGTCGAATCTCATCGGAACTGCAATTGCCATATTCCAAGATGGATATCTAGGATAAGCATTGAAATATACCGAATGGTACTTTTAGATCTATCTCATCGGAGCTGCAATTTCACGCGAGCGCGCCCATCAACAAAACCGATATAAACTAGAAATTAGTTCATATCGGTTTTGGCATCGACAAAAATCGCTCGAAAGCACAATCAAAATGAGGCATCTGTCTTGAGTTCACAGGATATTTCATCACAAGACGATTCTGTCCCACTATTAGCATATGGTCCCCAAAAAAAAGGTAGTGCTGGACCTGAGGGTCCATCGAGAATCCTACTAATTGAAGACGACATCGAATTGGCATCTTCGGTAAGTCAATTTTTATCTGAGAATAACTTTATCGTCGAAGTAAAGACAACTCTAGTTCAGGCCAAAGAGTCGCTATCGCGCTTTAGCTACGATGCTGTCATTCTTGATCTGATGCTTCCCGATGGAAGCGGGATTGAAATATGCCAGTACGTCAGAGAACATTACGACTGGACACCGATAATTATGGTGACGGCTCTTTCCACCCTCAATGATCGAATTTTAGGGTTTGATGCGGGCACCGATGACTACCTGGTAAAACCTTACTCGCTAGTGGAACTCGCAGCTAGGCTCAAAGCTCTATGCCGTAGAGGCTTAACTCTTCGTCCCCCAATGGTATATTTTGGCTCATTGACGTTAGATCCGCTCTCTCGTAGTCTGCGTCGCAACGGAATTGAAATCGCACTAACCCCCCGCGAGCTTCAGCTACTTGAAACCCTTATCCAAAGGGCTGGTTTTGTGGTCTCAAGAAAGAGTTTAATAAATTCGATATGGCACGAATCGACAGAGGTTGCTCCAAATATTGTCGATCAATATATGCGACGACTAAGAAAAAAGATCTGCGGAGTAAACAGTGACATCGAGATCGAGACCTTGCACGGCTTAGGCTATCGTCTCAAACTCATCACCTCTAAAAATGTCAATTAGATTGAGAATGGCGATAGTCTTCGCCATCGCCACGCTTATTTTAACGACGCTTGGCGGTTGGTACCTATACGTCAGCAACGCCAATACCATCAAATCAACGATCAAGGCAAATCTAAATGCACGCATTGCAATCTTGGAGTCACAAACCAGCCAATTTATCTTCCCCCAGACGGCTACCGCTCTCAAGGCGAAATTGAATAGCGATCCCGAATTTCTCCAGATCTACAACGCCAAATTCCAATTGCTCTATTCAACCATCGAAGCCGGAAGTTCAAGTCAACTCTCAAAAAGTCAATTGTCCAAGGTTGATGCATCGCCGACATATCTACTTCTAGGCCAAAGAAGCGACGGCAAAAGGTACCTCGCCCAGGCAATCCAATACGAAAGAACCAAACAGATCTTCCTCATCGGACTTGGAACCGATCAGCTAACAGATTCAGAGGGAACTATCTTCTCTAGAATCATCTTTGGGATACCCCTGCTCGTCCTATTGGCTGCCTTTGGGGGATTTTGGCTAGCTACCAGAGCTCTAAAGCCAGTTGAGCGTCTTCGATTGGAGGCGGAACGACTACGAAATGAGGGATCCACAAAGTCGCTAGCCATCCCAGCGACCAAAGACGAACTGTCCTCTCTGGCGATCACACTCAATCACTTTCTATCCGACGTAGGAGAGTCTATAGAGCGGCAGAAAGTCTTTGTTGCCTCTGCTAGTCACGAACTTCGAACGCCTCTGTCGAGAATAATGGCCGATCTGGAATTGGCTTTAACTCCTAATCGAGACCCCAAAGAGGTTACGAGGTTGATCGCTCACACATCTAATTCAATCATGAACTTGAATCTGCTCTGTAATAGCCTGTTGATGTTAGCCAATGGCGAACGACACGAGATAGAACTTCAAAAGCGACTGCTTCCAATTGGAGATGTCATCATTGAGAGCATTACCCCATATCAAAGTGCTGCCCTAGAAAAAGAGGTGCTGCTCGTTTTGGATCTAGATGAGCAAATTAGGGTTGAAGTCGATCCGGCCCACTTTGGACGAGTCATCGAAAATATGATGGAAAATGCTCTGCGTTTCGCACCTCATGACTCAGTCATCACCATCTCAAGTGCAATCACAAACGATCAAATATCAATCTCAATCAGCGACATGGGGCCTGGATTTCCACCGGAATTCATCTCTGAAGCATTCAAGCCATTCTCCCGCGCCGTTAGCAAAGATTACAACACCAGAGGAGTCAACACTGCAGGTCTGGGCCTTTCCATCGCCGAGATGATCGTAAAGCTACATAACGGATCTATAGTTGCAAGCAACCAACTCTCAGGTGGGGCCGTGCTGACAATATATCTTCCGTATGGCAACAAGAAAATGTGAAGATTTATTTGAATCCACAGAGCAAACTATCCCAAAAAATAGATAGCATTCCGCCCGGAAACAATACAGAACTCTCCTAATCTAGGCATTGACTGCATTTTCCCGTTTCGATTTCCTGCTGTGATTTCACAAAGAGGGCGTTGTCTTGAATCTATGAATCAAGGCCAGCAAAGTTCTAATGATCTGCTTAGCCAAGATCATTCTGATTATGAGGAAAGTGACAAAGCAAGCCCTGTAGTCTCGAACTACAAACAACCTCATTTGGTTGTCTTTTACTAAAGATTACAAAACCTATCGCCAATAGATTATACACAAGTTAAGCAATAGCCGATTCAAGGCAATCACGCTTCCAAAAGATGGTCCATGTTGCGGCGAACTCTTCGCTTCTATGCAGTTGGACAGGTGGGCGCTGTGGCTAAATGATTAGTTTCGCGACGAAAAGTTAAAACAGATGTAATGCCAACTACAAAGCTACCTAAGTAGGTATTGGCAAGCTGGCGGGGACTGTGGTGGGGCCTTAACTAGCGGAGTCCGTCGAATAGGATAACCAATCAGATAGAAGCCGAAGCGCCACTATTGAAACAGACTTAAAATACCAGCCACCACCAATGCCCCACCCGCGAATATTTCAAGCCTTCTCTCTGGTATCCGATCCAATACAACCGAGGCCCCTAAGGCAACCGACAATGCAAGAAGTAGCCCACTAACTGCACCAAGGCCGACCATAAGTGTCGAATTGAATCGAGCTGTCAAACTTATGGTGGCAAGTTGAGTGATGTCGCCAAATTCAGCGATAAAAACAATCAAAAAGGCCGCTACTAGTTGCGATTGGCCTCGCACCTTTTCTCTAACCCATGCGGTTGAAGTTGCATCCTCTTCTTTATTTCTGATCGCGCGATACAATACGACTCCGCCAAGAATAAAAAAGCATGCAGTCGAGACGTCGACAACTAGTGTGCGAGCCAACGTTCCCACCAATCGGCCAGCAACGATCGAAATTATTGTTTGTGAGATAAAGGCTAGACCTGCGCCTATAAATAGCTTGGTGCGCGAAAAAGATCGAGCAAGAATAATCGTCGAGATCATCGTCTTATCTGGAAGTTCTCCAACGAAGATCACTACCAGACTTGTGAGATAGATACCCAGATAAGACACAAAAACAGCCTAACCCTACTATTGAAGAGTTGTGACAATCGACCAAAACTTCGTTTGGATGCGATAGTTAATAATACATTGCAGGACTTTATGGCTTTAGCCGGCAATTAGGCTACCAGGACACAAAAATCTCATCGAAGAGGTTAGGCAGACCAGCAAAGATACCGTTCTAAGCGCTCAATAAGTTGACGTCGATCGAATGGTCTACAACTTTATAACGGGCCTTCCATAAGCACTCTCGAGAACTCGCGATAAAGAGCTGGCATCATTACACGAAAGTCTGCGACCACTGAAAAATCGCAATGGTCAAAGATCGGCGCTGAAGGATTGGGATTAATTCCAACTATCGTATCAGCTCCGACAACCCCTATCATATGGTTCAATTTACCCGAAATACCAATTGCCATATATAGATCAGGGCTAACAAAAGATCCCGTTATTCCGATCTGGCGGGTTCTGGGCATCAGGCCCTTGTCAGTTACGCGTCTACTCGCACCAATTGATGCCCCCAATAGGTCAATTACTGGATCCAAGCTAAGGTAGTCTCCACCTTCAACACCGGCACCAACGCCAATGATAATGGGGGCATTTTCCAAAACCCCGTAGTCATCAAGATGGCTACGTACGCCAAACACAATCGACGATAGCCCTTTACTCTCCACAACATGTCGTTTGGCTATCCGTCTTGGAGCGGTCCCCAAGGCCCTTAGAGCCGGACGCAATGTTGCAAGAGTTGTGGGTGACAGCGCTTCAATCAATGCGATTGTGGATCCACCAAAGGCGGGCTTATGGCCAATTATTCGGCCGTTTGTTACTTCAAGATCTATACAGTCACCAATCATCCCATACGAGCCGATAACACCCACCCGGGCTAAAGTTTCGGTAGTAGCAGTGGTCGAAAGGGCCAAAAGTGCGCGCGTTGGATGTTGGCTCATCCATTGACTCAGATACTGTGCGCATTCCAAGGGAGCGAAGCCGCCTTTTAACAAAAAGACTTCATCTGCGTTTATCTGGCTGATCTCTCTAGGAGTCACATTACCCACGACAAAGGCGACCAATGAAGCACCAAAGGAAGTCGCAACCTCACCCGCACGCGCAGTGAGCGCACGTGATTGCTCGACAAAACCACCGGGGATCAATACCGCCACGTAATCCTGAGACTGCTGCGTATCCAAATTCATATCATCGAAGGCAAAAGAAAATTCGTCCCAATCATCTTCACAAGAATCATCCTGGGAAGATTCGCTAACAAGAGAATTCTTAACGAGATCCGGTGACCCCGAACGAGCAACGATAGAGCGAAATGCGCCTCTTTCGTATAGTTCGCTTGCGAGTTCCATGGAAATTTCATCGACAGATCCGATCAAGCGCTTCCGCATGCGAATCGAACTATGAACCTTGGTCCCCACTACCGCTGTCATTGACGATGGAACTTCTTTCTCAAAAAAGCCAAGTTCCTCAGCGCCAAGCACAGTCACCTTGGAGTGGCTAGTTGGATCGAACAACTCTTTTGGAACCTTGGTGGGTTCGCATAATCTTTCTGCAGCACTTATAACTACCGGCAAATCAACCGAGACCTCGCTATATCCCTCGTCGTCCTCTAGGTATGCAAATACCTGGTTGCCTCGAAGGGTTAGCTCCTTGGCAGACATTAAAAAAGGAAGCTTCAGATCTTGGGCAATCTGAGGGGGCACCTGGGAGGTATCTGAATCGATCGAGTTTCTCCCAGTAAGAACGATATCGAATGGACCGAGCTTCTCTAGGGCCCGGCCAATGATCTTCGATGTCGCCAATGTATCGCTGCCCCTAAAGGAAGGATCGGTTATATGGTAGCCCCAATTTGCCCCGGCTGAAAGCGCCTCAAGAAGCACTTCGAGTGCACTTGTAGGTCCAAAGGTAAAGACTAAACAGGTGCCACCATATTCTTCAACCATGCTTAGCCCTTTGGAGAGGGCTCGGCGGCAATATGGGTTCATCTCTGAGGCGATACCATCACGAAGAATACGACCGTCCTCACCCATAGCCAGTTCAGAAACTGCTGGGACTTGCTTTATCAAAACGGCTATCTTCATCTCGCTAAAAGATCTCCCTGTAATATTGGGTACACATCTTTGCCTGCACTTTCTGCCCAATTCTCCAACCGTCACGATTACCCGAGACAACTAGCCAATCTCCCAATCCCAGTAAGATAGAAAGATCTAGATCGACCATCCATGAAGGCGAAACAGGTCACAAAAGCACAAGTGATACCATTAGCCAAGATGGTATAGATCGCAGTTGAATGTCGGTGGATCAATGAGACAACTTCATCCAGCGATCTGGTGAACAACTTCATAAATTTAAATTTATTAATAGTCATGAGGAACCTGACAATTGGTCTATCCCGATCGTTATCTGGATAACCGAGAGTTAATCCCCTCCAAAATACCTACGTATTTATAGGTACTCTTTGTCTCATCAGTCATCGCTAAATCGCAGCTTCAGTGCTTGAGCTCCTATCCATAGAGATGCAATCTAAATAGGTCGATGGTTGCCCATCGCCTCCATCCAACATGGGTTGGTCGTGCTTTGCTTGGAGTCCTCCCCGAAGCGCCACATCTCTGGCTTGCATTTAGGGTAGAAACCTCGCCTCAGGGATCTTTCTCACTTTCGCGTAGTGAGTGAATCTGGTGATCTAGGGATCATCAATTTGAAGTTCATGACGACCATGTGAGCTACACCGTCAAACATTCAAGTTTGTGTAAAAGCCACCTGGTGAGCGAGAGTTTCAAAACTTTTTCATTCGAGACCCTCGCCCACCGATTGGCGCTAGCCATCGGATGTTAGCCAAGCCCTGTTAGTCAAAGGGCAATAGAGCCAACTCGACAGCAGATCTCGGCCTTAAATGCAACCTATGAAATCATGACCTTCAGCGCGTCGTGTTGCGAAGCGTTCGCAAAGACGTCATAGGCCTCTAACATCTGATCGAACGAGAATTCATGGGTAATGAACTTATCGATCGGCAAGATGTGCTGGCTTACGAGCTTTAACAACATACCAAGGGTGTTCGTATTCACAAGGCCCATCGAAATATCAATATTCTTGATCCACAAATCTTGAAGCGCAAACTCGACCGCCTTGCCATGCACACCAATATTAGCAACACTACCACCAGGGCGAACGATCTCCGTGGCCATGGTAAATGTGCCAGGAAGCCCAACGGCTTCGATGGCGACATCGACTCCCGCTCCATCGGTCAACGCTAAGACTTGTTCCTTCCAATCAGCATCGGTTGAGTTCACCGTCTCAGTCGCGCCGAACTCCAATGCACGCTTTAGGCGAGATTCATCTAGATCAATAGCGATAATCTTTGAGGGGCCATAAAGACGAGCGGTGATAACCCCAGCTAATCCGACAGGTCCAGATCCGATCACAGCAATTACATCGCCAGGGCTCACATGGCCGTACTGAACTCCAATCTCAAATCCCGTTGGCAAAATATCCGACAATAAGATGCCCTCAGCTACCGATACGCCCTCTGGAAGTTTATAGAGCGAATTCTCAGCAAAGGGAACTCGAACATACTCGGCTTGAGTCCCGTCGATCATATACCCAAAGATCCAGCCAATCCCCGCGAGTCCCTCTGTATCAAGACAGTGGCTATAAAGACCCTGTCGACAGTTGGAGCACTTGCCGCAAGAGCTTACGCACGACAAAATTACTCGATCCCCAACGCTAAATCGCTCAACGTCAGTTCCTACCTCAACGATGTCACCAACTCCCTCGTGTCCAAGAATCCGACCAAGTTTAACTTCAGGGACGTCGCCCTTTAGAATATGAAGATCCGTACCACAAACAGTGGTGGCGACCATCTTTACAATTACATCGGTCGGCTGCAGAATTACAGGGTTTGGAACCGTGTCCCAGCTAACTTTGCCAGGACCTCTATAGATAAGTGCTTTCATGACTGCCTTCCTTTGGAGTCGATGGGTGACACCATTTATCCAGCTCTAGTTGCGTCTTAGCAACAACCAAAAGCGAATCGGCACCGAACGCTCCCTACATAACCCAACCATAATTCCGATGCATTGATTAGGGGCTAGCTTTGGTTTCTCTTGTGACAAAGGCCCCTATTCGAGATCTTTGTGCCTCTCGCATCCGGTTAACTGATCAATCTCTCAACCCTCATAGGGGTCAATAGAGTAGATTCCTATCTAATCAGTCCCGACCAAAGAGCCTATGGCCAACAGTCAAAATAGACACCAGCTCCAAAAGTCCCTGGTACTAAAGATAAAAGGTCCCGTTTGATCATTTAGACCATCGCGACCTTTTGGTTTTTTGATGTGGATCGATCCTAGGATTATCGTCACCAATGAACCTCTATTTCCACTGCGCTTGTGAGCATCGACATCTGGGATAAGACAAAAAAGAACGACACTTTAACCCATAGTCGCCAGATTTATAATTCACTAACCCTTAGGCCACTATGGTGAACTTAGCCATGCTTGGTAAAGAACAGTATTTGCAAATTTAAAAGGCCGAGCCAGAGACGATTAAGCAGTCAACGTGAGGATGCAACCCTTGGTAGATCCTTTCTCCGAGACGAATCAAACTAATCTCAACTATGGCCAAGCGAGATCGAAGCCACAACTTTAAGTTCTCGCTCCAGAGAGAGAATCTCGAGCGCGAGTTGTGCCAAGTCCAATTCTGACTGGACCTCGATACCAAGCCAAAAGTGACTTCATTGGAGGAACTTTTGGCCCATAGCTACAGTTGAATCCGAGGTCACAGCAAAGTCAGGTCATAAAAATCTGCTCCGCCTATAGTGAAACTAGCTAAAAGCCATAGATGCCTACCTGGTAACGAAATGGACGGCAAAATGACCCACGTTCACCTTCATCCCTTGTTTTGCCTCGATCAATGTCGGCTAATCCGTACCATTGGCTGTACTTAAATTACGCTTGATGCACAGTTTAAACAACTGATCCACAGGAAGAAGAACGAAGGAGATAACGCCTGCCATCCCGAAAGCCAGTGCGAAACCAGCAGGGGTTCTTCTCGGCGATACCACAATGGCCACGAAAACCATGACCGCCACAAGCTTCAGAAACTGCCCTGACCGTATTTTATATAACAACTTTTACCCAGCTAACCAAGTCTCCGAATCTAGGTACATTGGCTCACCCGACGTATTCCGAAGAGCTTCACGCACGTAAGGCGCTACTTTTGATGACCGTGGCGCAAACGTATTAGCTTGCATCCACGATCGAAGCCGCGTGCTGAACAAGTACAAACAAAACGCAAAAGGCTCTATGAATTTTCCTTAGAGTCGCTAACATGTAAAAATAACCCGATCCAAAAATCACATTAATTTTGGACCATTAAATGGGGACCCGCCAGTATGATGAGCAATTGCGGGGTAACCGTTATTCGCTCGTAATTATTTACCACAATGCTCTCAATGTGTCGCTCTATCATAAGCTTCTTCTCCGTTCTCAAATTGGGATGACATTTGCTCGTTGCCTAAAGTCACTTTTGTGGTGAACTCCACAAGCCATTTAATATCTCTAGCCAGAACCGCCTAGCACCAACAGCGATGAAAGCTCAAAGCATTGTGCCCCCGAGCCCTAGCCCTCAGAGTGGGTCTGTGTTTATTCGTGTGCTTAGTTCTCTAATGGATATGTTCTCTAATGGATATATTTTGCAATGGATAGGGCCAAGTCATAAAAAAAGCTGCTAACGGTTATACAAAAGCTAGTGCACAACCATGTAGATCGACTTGATGATAAAAGATTAATGAGATGACCCACGTCTATCTCTCTGCTTATCTTTCACCATTAGTGATGGTTAGTCTCTAGAGATGGCACCTTGTTGTCCGTTCAAGATAAAGGGCTGCTGATCTACTGGTTCCGCTAATGTTTAGGTAGTCCGTTATTCGAGAATCAATTTAATATCTCCGAGTGATAGCGTGTTTTCTTGCGATAGACGACTACCGCCCCTATCATGGTGACTATTCCTATCGCCGCCAATGGAAATGCAACAACGTTTAGCCCCTCGTGGCGAAAAGTATAAGCCACCGAGATCTCTACTAATCCGACGCTCAACCACAGTAAGTGGATCTCGCCGCGTGGGGATCCCCAGTAGTAATTAGACAAAAAGACTGAAACGAATATCGGCGAGACAATCATTCCAAGCGGATGGTGCAACCGAATATCATCAACGACACAAGCTACCAACACTAAAAGTATGATAACGGGAATAAAATCACGTAATTTAATTTTCGTAAGTCCCCTTTACGATTACCAACCGCTCCTGAGATCACAAAAAGTAATTCCTCTAAGCTACGGTAAGAACGGCGTATCATTACCGACCAAAGCAAAGATATAGGCCTCGACTGTCAGGTTTTCGTTGGCTGTAATTCTCGAATAGATCCTCTTCCATCGAGTCGGGAGCCATATCCATATTCTCCTATTGTTAGAATCACTAGAGCACCTATGGAGCTAGCTTCACGAACCTAAGTCACACAATTCGTAATCACTCGTTATTGAACCTTGCTTTCCTCGCTAATGTACCAGAAGTTTACTACCAGGCGCCTCTTTTTATGAGATTTATTTAGCCATAATCATCCCATAATAGGATTAGAAAGTCATTGCGGTCTTTGATGAAGGTTATGGCCCATTCGAGCTGGAGGTAGGGCTATCGAGATGATCAGCCAAATAAAGTCCTTACCTCCATCCTTGAAGATTCGTACGTAAAAACCTCTGGTGGTCCGACTCAAAACATTGAGAGCTCAGAGATCTCACAAGACAATCCACTAGTGGACAGCTAAGATAAGTGAATCTGTTTCGGCACCACTCACCCATTACAAGGTCAACGAGATGCTGGTAATGAATCCTTTCTATTGCCGTCTAGCCCAGCGAATTAGACCGAACTTGGTCGTGCGTCATGAACGAAAGAGGTTGTAAATCCCCTACAAGGCGATAGAAATCGCAGTGCAATTTTGATGATAAGCGACGGACCTTCGCCCTCTGGAATCGCCTTTAGGGAGGAAATTGCCGCCACTATATCGATTACAATACGGAACACTAGCCAGAGAGCGTTGTCCAAAACGGTACTAAAAAGTTAGAGAAAAGACTCTTTCAAGTGAGAGTTGAAAGACGAGTGAGAACTAACCGTCTTCATTGACTACACCAAGTGTCTCGAAAGAGATTTTACTGATACCAAAACCGGAGAATCACCAACGCTCAGGACAACTTATCAGACTAAGAGCCGTCACGCACCGTCTTGTAAGGGATATGGAGGCTGAAGCGTCTGTGATCTTGATCCCAACACAGTTGAATCTCACCCCCCATAGCTAGGGTTAACAGCTCGGGGTCAACATTCTTGTTAGATGTAAGAGTCCAAAACAGTTGGAATCGCTACGTCAATACGTGGACGGCCTCTTCCTAGTGATAGGTGGAGTTGGCCTTTGGAGATACGCCAACCGTACCCCCTTAAGCACGATAGAGGTGAGAACCACAGAGCTGAGAACGATAGAGGGCGGTAGTTCTTCTTGTGCCAAGGAGACCGAACTTTCATAGCTCTTTTACTGTTCGTCCTAAAGGTGGTTATGACCTCGTGTAAATCATGTGCGATTATTTCAGTGGCATGGGCGTGTAGTGGACGATCTTGGCGGTCTAGCGAGTTGAGAAACCTTTGGATGTCGTACTTATTCGCAGAGCGCTTGGCTTTTCACTCTCCTTGACACCTAGGGCCATGAACCCAATCGACGCCTTGGTTCCATGACAGTGCTGCGCTATGTCTTGATTATGGCATGACTATGGCATGAGTCGTGAACTAGGCGATCGGATTCGACTATCAAGAAGATGGCCACGATTGCTGTTGTGTATTGTGGGCTTTTACTAACCATTTCTACATCTGAAATATCATTATTTACTAGGTTCTATATTCCATTATATGATCGATGATTGGCGTAACCCAAGGCATGTGGTCTATATCAATTTCATGCCCACATTGTACTGGTTCCTAAATATCGCCGTTATGTAATGACGAACAGAGTAAGTGACGAGATCAAATCCGCTCTCATTGAAGTGTGTACTCGTTTTGATTCCATCTCCGATGCTTTTGAGACAGACGGTGATCATGCTCACCTGTCGATAACCAACGCAGCTAAAGTTGCTCTATCGAGACTGGTGATGTCTATGAACACGCTATCGGCCATGAGAGCAAGCCAAAGAACTGGCCGGAAGCCCAAGATGCTTTGTGGGGGGAACCACTTCTGGTCACCCTCATAGTCGATAGTGTGTTGTAGTGGGGCCCCATTAGAGAAAGTGAAGAAGTACGGTGAGAAAGTACATAAGGTACCAGAAACTCCCAAGGAGACAATTGCAAAAGTGGATTTTTACCCGTTTTGGATTTTAAGCTCCGCACTTAATGTCGAATAAGGCATAGTACCTGCATTCTGAGTCAAAAAATACCACCTGAAAGAGTTGATTTACGAATTGCGCAATTGTCCCCGTGCTCACTGCCCATGAGAACCATAAATTCACCGAAGAACCCATAACGCCAAGAGCCCTTTGGAACATTTATTGAAAAGACCCCGTCAAAATAGACCATATAGATGGGTAAAGGCGTCAGGTCAAACCCTTACTCGACAACTCAGAGGTTGCAAAGAAATTCTCGCTATGGAAACTGGATCTTCGTTCAACAATTTGATCTCAACAGATAGCTATTTGAGAGTAGCTATTTGAGAGCAGCTATTTGAGAGCAAGAGCAAGAGTAGCCAAGAGACCAAAGAGAATTTGAAGCCGACCCGTCTTACCCAAAACTGCAATGAGATCTCTTCCTTTGGCTCCATTTAGTACCGAATTGATAGGATCCCAAAGGGGAATCAAAAGTATCAAAAGTATCAAAAGATAGGGAAAGGTCCCAACGAGCAAAAGAGGAAGCAGTACTGCCATTACCATCAACCCGACGTAGAACTTTCGTGTTCTGGTGTCGCCCATCCGCACGGCCAAGGTCGCCTTGCCAGAAGCTTTGTCTGTTGGGATGTCGCGCAAGTTATTTATCACCAGCAGAGCAACTGCCAAAAACCCCGAAGCGCATCCCAAGACCACTGAAGTCAAATCAACCTTGGATACCTGCACGTAGTAGGTGCCCAGAACAGCAACCAGCCCGAAAAAGACAAAGACAAAGACCTCGCCCAAGCCAAGGTAGCCATAAGGATGTTTGCCACCGGTGTAGTACCACCCAGCCAAAATCGCCAAAGCCCCCACGATCAAAAGCCACCAAGCAGCTATCAGCGCCAAGACGCCGCCCGCAACACCTGCTACGCCAAAAAATACCATCGCTGCCAATAGAACTTGCTTTGGAGTTGCCTTCTTGCTCGCGACAAGACGCATTGGGCCAACCCTAACGTCATCAGTGCCCCGCTTACCGTCGGAATAGTCGTTTGCGTAGTTCGTCGCAATTTGAATCGCCAAAGAAACCACAAGAGCCAAAGCTGCTCTATCCCAAACAAAATGACTGCCACTTGCACCACTTGCAATGGCAACTGGTACCAGAGCAGCGGGTAGAGTCCTGGGACGAGCTCCTGCAACCCATTCCTTAGTAGTAGCCACTTAGCTAACCAACCTGACTTGTGAGTAATCGAAACTAGAAAAAGACACCAATAGCACCATAGCCCGAAGAAAAATTCTCACATTTGATAAATGTACAAAAACCCTGCAATCCACGATGAAAAGTTATGGTCTCCTTGGGAATTGATCAAAGTCCGGCTTTCGCTTCTCTTTAAAGGCGTCCCGTCCCTCTTGGGCTTCTTCGGTCATATAAAAGAGCAAAGTGGCGTCGCCGGCCAACTGTTGAACCCCGGCTAAACCATCGTCAGCTGCGTTGAATGAAGCTTTGAGCATTCTTAGAGCCAAAGGCGAAAGATCCAGCATCTCTCGACACCACTTGACAGTCTCCGCCTCTAGGTTCTCTAGAGGTACAACCGCATTTACAAGGCCCCAATCAAAAGCTGTCTGTGCGTCGTATTGACGACAGAGGAACCAAATCTCCTTGGCACGCTTTAGCCCGATCGTTCGAGCCAGCAATGAAGCGCCATAGCCACCGTCAAAGCTACCGACTCTTGGCCCAGTCTGGCCAAACTTAGCATTCTCAGCTGCAATCGAGAGGTCACATACCAGATGAAGGACGTGGCCACCACCAATGGCATAGCCTGCAACCATGGCAACGACGGGTTTAGGAAGTCTTCGAATCTGAACTTGAAGATCCAAGACGTTTAGCCGTCCGATACCCGCTTTTCCAAGCTCATCACTCCCGATATATCCATCCTCGCCCCGGATCCTCTGATCACCACCTGAACAAAAGGCCAGATCCCCTTCGCCAGTTAGAATTATCGCGCCAACGCTCGGATCGTTTCTTGCATCTTCGAAGGCCTTTGCCAGCTCCACCAATGTCTGAGGTCTAAATGCATTCCGAACCTCAGGGCGATTTATGGTGATCTTAGCGATCCCATCCAAATGTTCATACTTGATGTCTACGAAGTCGCCTGCGCTAACCCAGCCAAACAAAGATGAACCCACGATAACTACCCTTCAAATTCAACAACTGCCAACCCGGCAGCTATCAATAACGCTTTAGGGGCAACTCAGCATTCCGAGCCAGCCCATTTTGGCAACAACATAGCTACTTTATGACTTTGACTCAGGCCTTCTAAGACAAATCTGTTTTGATCCAACTCTAATTGATCCATCTCTTATTTGGAGCAAAGAGGCTTTGAATCGGCCGTCAAAAGCAACTTTTACTTATAACCTTAGTTTTTGTGGCACGTCTTATCACCTTTATAGAGTCGCAATCAAATGCTCTAGTCGATGAAATTCATAGATGCTGGGACAAAGGAGATGCAGTCTGCGTTCTAGATCCGAGGGCACCTGCTCCATTTCTTGATGAATTGATCTCTACAATCGACCCGGATCAGGTCGTGCGGGCTGATGGATCGATTCAAAGGCGGGAAAGAATCCACGATTTAATCGAAAATTGTGCTTTGGTGGCTACAACCTCGGGAACCTCGGGCCATCCAAAAGCCGTTCAACATAGTCATTTGGCAATGGAAGCCTCAGCCCATGCCACTCTCAAGCGAATTGGAGCTCAAATAGGCGATGGCCTTTGGCTCAACGCTTTGCCTATTAGCCACATAGGTGGCTTCTCTACGATCACAAAAGCTCAATACTCACAGATGCCACTTCAAACATTTGAGAGATTTGAATACGATAGATTCACCGAGATTGCCAAGGCAACCAAGGTCTACATGTCTATCGTGCGAGCCAATCTCTCTCAAATCAATCCGGGCGACTTTGAATGTCTAATCCTGGGAGCCGGAATACCTCCTGAAAATGTACCCAGAAACGCCTCTGTTACCTATGGACTGACCGAGACCGGATCAGGATGCGTCTATGACGGAGTCCCCCTCGATGGCGTAGAGGTGAAGATCAAAGAGGACGGAGGAATATTAATAGCCGGCCCGATGCTCGCTAGTTGCTATCGAGACAGTAGTCCTCTAACCGACTCGGATGGATTTTTCCACAGTGGCGACGTAGGGGCAATGATAGATGGAAAACTGACGGTTTGGGGACGAGCGGCCGAGATGATTGTGACCGGAGGCGAAAAGGTTGTGCCATCTCTCCTTGAAGAACGAATTCGAACCCTCGATGCAGTGCTAGACGTTGCGGTTGTAGGCATAGACGACGAGGACTTTGGCCAAATCACGGTTGCCGCACTCATAACAAATGGACCGATCTCCCTATCACAAGTCAAAGATCATGTCCGAGAGGTACTCCCAAGGTATTACGCTCCACGCAAGATTGTAATTTTAGAAAGCCTCCCCAAGACAGCACTTGGCAAGATAAAGAAAAATCAGGTCAGGGAGATAGTCAGCGAAATTCTGGCGAATACCGATTAATTCACCTATTCCAGGAGACTCCACGCCCTTATCTTTGTATCTTTGACCACCTTTACAAAGTTACCCAAAGTTGCGACGCCTAGGGCCAGTGACCACAAGATACTCTTCATCCATAACCGACTGTCAACCATTTTCCGTTACGCTACTAACTAGCGTAACGGTGACTCGCTAGTTTCAATTGGATACTTTAGCGATCCAAATGTCGCCAATATAGGCAAAGACGCGATAGCAGATGAGACCTTCCTTCTTGAACGTCCATTTCGATATGATAAAGCTCAGGTAGTCGAAGCCGAAGAGGACTTGATAAAGGCTTCACCCAAGGCGACAGAGGATTTGATATCTCAGCGCCGAGCGTCTCCTGTCGCCCAAAGAGCTGCATCCTTTCTAAGGAACCCAAAAACCAACACTTACCAAAAGCCAATCAGATGCGATTTATCTGACTTTAATAAATGGGTTGACCCCGTGTGGGGAAGTGAAATTAAAGGATCTACAGATCCGCCAAAATATCTACCTCGAACTAAAAGTTTCCTCAGGAAGCCATCAAGTAATGGCTCTTTAATTTAACAAATCCGCCAACCCATCTTTCCGAAAATCAACCTATTCTCCCAGCTAGTTGAGTATGTGGTCTTACGTTGGGACACTACAAATGCGTCGCAATGGTCTTTATCCGTTTAAGGGGATCACTAACTCCTAAGAGACGGTAGATCTCTTTGTGAACCGGCTCAGAAACACCACTAGTGCGGATGTGATAGACAACGCCTTTATCTGATGTAAGAACTATGGTGGCTCGGCGGTGACTGTTGAGTTGCTCTTTGATGGTTGACCATCTTCTCTTATCGTTATTTTGCCTCAAGGTCAGCTCAATGGCACTAAGGAGGTGATAGGCAAGTACTGAGATGAAGAGGTGAGCAGCAGTTCGGCTAGCTAGTTGATGATAGACCGGTCGAAGTCCAAGATCACTCTTGAGGGATCTAAAGGCATCTTCTACTTTAGTGAGAGTCGTATAGATATTCCAGATCTCACCTGCATCTAGCTCGCTATGGCTGGTGTCTATGACGTAGGCTCCTTGGAGATTATCATCTTTGGCTTTAGTGGGTTTTTTCTGTAATAGTGAGATTGATTACTTTGTCAAAGCGTCTCNTTTTTGATGATCTTGCCATGGTCTTGATGATA
>NZ_JXYS01000069.1 GCF_000949295.1 Acidithrix ferrooxidans | reverse complement strand
ACCATCGAAGAAATGCAGCATCTCGAGCTCCACTTTTTCAATGTAAATCTTGTCGACGTCAAACTAGCGTTACCTCCAGAACCATCTTCCATCGAAGCCATATCTCTTTATCCAAGTGGTTCTCCGCTATCTATCTATTGTCCAACGACAAGCGTGGTCTTTCGGCTACTACCATTGCTAAATTCGTTCAAGTATCTTATTCGACTGGCTGGTTGATGCTAAATAAGCTACGAAAAGCAATGGCTGACCGAAATGGTTTATATAAACTTGGAGGAAACGTCCAGGTAGATGAGTTCTTTTTAGGTAGTGAGAGCCATGGCGAAGGCTAAAGAGGAAAGGGAACAAAACAAACCAATGTCCTAATTGGAGTGTCGATTAGCAATGGTGCTCCTACTCATTGCTTCATGGAAGTAATCAAAGATACCACTGCTAAATCATTCAAAGATGTTTTTGTGAGACGTTTAGATTCCGATACCAAGCTGATAAGTGATGGTAACCCAAGTTACGGGGTATGTGCTGAAAGACCTTGGACTAGCGCATTCGATCACTCTATCCAAAGACGAACAAGCACATGTAACATTCAAATGGCTCAACATCCTGATAGGGAACTGCAAGAAATTTATCGACGGAACATACCACGGACGTGAGGAACATAAGCAACTTTACCTCGAGGAATTCGCATACCGATTCAACCGAAGGCACTTTGAAATGTCCTTGGTAGAGCGACTTCTCAATACATGTGTGTTTGCGTCTCCACATCCGCTACTCCGCGAATCTGATTCCAAAATGGCTCTTGCTTACGAAACTTGATAAGTATGAAACAATATATTAGATCCGCCATTGCTAGATGCTATGGTCTTCACTCTGCAAAATCAACACTTGCTTTGGTGATGCTTTCATGCGGTCCGATTGATCTCAAGCTCCCCTACGAAAGGGTTGCTTGATCCACATCTATGTTAGGAGAGCCACAAATACTTTATTACAGCTCTGACCTTTAACACCGCTGCCTATCATCCAATTCGATGGTAATTTTGCTCCGTTAAAGGAGAGCCAGTAGCAGCTTTATACTTAGCAAAAAGCTCCAGACAGAAGGTTTTTCTTCGAAAATGCTCGTACATAAGAGCCATCAGGATGGTGCCTTTCATGAGATAGCCATCCATGCTCGATGAATTTAATTGGATTATTCGTATTAATTAAATATTTCCGTTGGTCAATTCGACAAAGCAAGTCTCAAATTCCAAGTAAAATAACAAGAGGTCAACTTCTAGACATCTCTGGGAATCATCCAAAATTACGCCAACTTCAAATATTCAGCCCTTTCAACCTAGGAACAATCACAAAGGATTCAGATATGACACGCGTTGTAATTGTTGGAGCTGGATTTGGTGGACTAGCCACGATGTCGGCTCTGGCCCACCAAGATGTAGAGATTACTTTAATAGACAAGCACAACTTTGCCACATTTCAACCGCTACTATACCAAGTCGCGACCGCTGGCCTAAATCCGGGAGATGTAGCATTTCCTATCAGGACTCTTCTAAGAAAACAAAAAGGCGTAACCTTTCGACAAGGGATGTTGGCGGGTGTTGACAGTGCTGCAAACGAAATTTCCCTAGTGGACGGAGCGCGGGTACCCTATGACTTTCTTGTTTTAGCGATGGGGGCAACTACAAACTTCTTCGGAATTCCCGGCGCAGAAGAGCACTGCCACGGCATCTACACCCTCGATGAAGCGCTCGCGGTGCGAAACAAAGTCTTCTCTCTCTTTGAACGGGCAGCATCCCAGGGCATCAAAGGAAATGCAATGACCACAATCGTCATTGGTGGAGGTGCGACCGGCGTCGAGATGGCAGGTGCCCTTGCCGAATTGAAGCTGCGCGCATTTAGAACAGACTATCCATCGCTAGATCCCGCCCAAGCGCGAGTGATCCTAATTGAAGCTAGAGAGCGACTCCTAGGCGCCTTCTCGCCAGAGCTCTCAAAGTATGCCTCAGCTGAGCTGAAAGGTCGTGGCGTCGAAGTCCGCCTCAACACTGAAGTGAAAAGCGTAACCGATGCTGGAGTTCACCTTGCCAACGGCGAATTCATCGACTCTCGACTGGTCATCTGGAGTGCAGGTGTTGGGGTTTCAAAACAGTTCTCAGATTTAGGGCTGCCCCAAGGCAGACAAGGGCGCTTTGAGGTTGGCGATGACCTTAGGGTCGTAGGCCATGAAAATATCTTCGCGGTTGGCGACATAGCTGCAACCCTAGAGTCAGACGGAAGCCTAGTTCCGCAACTAGCTCAGCCCGCAATACAGACAGGCACGCACGTTGCCAAGATGATCCAGGCCTTAATCACTTCAATGCCGACCACACAGTTTGTCTATCGCAACAAAGGGACGATGGCCACTATTGGAAGAAATGCAGCAGTCGCCGAACTAACGAATGGAATGAAACTCACGGGATCTACCGCATGGCTCGCATGGTTAGCTCTACACCTTTTGACCCTATTGGGCGTCCGCAATCGCCTATCGGTATTGCTCAATTGGAGTTGGCATTACATATCTTGGGGTCGTGGTCCCAGAGTAATACTTGGTGGTTAGGACGCGTTAGATGGAGAGGCAGGCGCCGGCGAACTTTCCGGTGTCGACTTCTTCTCTGTTGTCGCTGCTGGAGCCGCCGACTCTGATGTGGTTGGCGCAACTGTAGTAGCTTCACCAGTTGAAGCGGGCGGTCTAATAGAACTCGAAGTGGATTTGGAATCGTTTCGGTAGAATCCACTTCCCTTGAAGGCAATTCCTATGCTTCCAAAAACCTTGCGAAGTTCTCCGCCACAAATCTCACACACCGTCAAGGAATCGTCCGTAAAGGATTGAGTCACCTCGAAGTTATTGCCACAAGACTTGCAGAGGTATTCATACTTTGGCACTTTTACTCCTAAATCTAAAGGTCTTTCACGATTAGCACTCAATATATCTGAGTGCTAATTTTAGTATGGTTTGGCCTTAAGTTCGTACGCATGACTTCGACGATAAAACAAAGTGATAGAACAAAATCTCTTCGGTGCCGGAAAGATTGCAACTGACGCGAAACCTCTGCACCAAAAAGATTAACCCACTTCAAAAGTAGTCAAAGTCAGATCATCGCGATCAAAAGGTTAAAAGCGCCGTCTTTATTGGGCATCCTATGGTGATTTCCACCGCCTCAAAGCTAATCTTAGAAATAGATAAATCTAGGATTGGAGTCTTCTAATTCTACAAATCTCACACTAGCAATTGCATTTTAAGGATTAAGATTATATAATCAATAGCTATAGTCGCCGGGTTGTCAAAATGCGACCCAACCGACAACCCGGAGGCTACCTCACCATGGGAGAGGTAATACTCAAATTGAAACAAGTTCGCAAAGCCGTGATACCAGCCGCTGGCCTCGGCACAAGATTTCTTCCGGCGACCAAAGCTCAACCTAAAGAAATGCTTCCCGTAGTCGACAAGCCCTCAATACAATACGTAGTCGAAGAGGCACTCGCAGCAGGTTTAGACGACATCCTAATTGTTACCGGCAGATCAAAACGATCGATCGAAGATCATTTTGATCGATCATTTGAGCTTGAGTACTACCTAGAAGAAGGCAACAGAACTAAAGAACTGGCGGAAATTCGTAAAATCAACCACCTAGCCGAGATTCACTATGTTCGACAAGGGGATCCACGAGGTCTCGGACATGCAGTACTAGCTGCTAAAGCTCACGTTGGAAGCGAGCCCTTTGTCGTTCTTTTGGCTGATGATATTGCAGCGTCGGACTCTACCCTATTACCTGACATGCTGTCACAATTTTATCGAAACGGTCGTTCTGTAATTGCCCTTCGCGAGGTACCAAAAGCCGACATACGTCTTTATGGATGCGCTGTGCCTGAATTCGTGACTCCAAATTTTGCTAGAATATCAAAAATAGTTGAAAAACCTACCGTAGAGGATGCACCTAGCAACCTAGCAGTTACTGGAAGATATATATTCACTCCGGAAATCTTCGATGCGCTTTCAGAGACAAATCCGGGCTTTGCTGGTGAAATCCAATTAACTGATGCAATTCAAATTCTTCTTGGATGGCAGGCAATCTATGGCCTCATCACCTCGGAAAAACGATATGACATCGGAAATAAATTGGATTACCTGAGGGCAACGGTCGAAACTGCACTAGATCGCAGCGACCTCTCGGGTCCATTCAGAGAAATTCTTGCAAACGTGGTTGCCAATGATACAAAATTACGTGAAATGTGCCAAGACCTGCTCGATATAAAGATTGATCTAGATCGCAAACTCATATAAGTTCTGTCTGATTTAGCCACCGATACTATAGCTGATATGGTAATTGCTCTGCATGATTCCACAAATATCCTGTAGAACCGAAAATCCGTCAGAAGCAATTATTTTAAGTAAACCCTCTAAATATTGATTCTCAACCGACGCTTTACCCGGAACCACAAAACCCAACAAACTTATTCTGAGTCAGATCTTTAGGGCAAATCTTGCAAAAATCGAAACTCAAGCCTTCTAGTTACAAGTGCCGTCGAATCTACTACCAATTCGCCAAGATACTCAAAGCACAGTCTCAACAACTACTCAAAATCTCATCGTGGCCACAAAGAGATTAAAGAAGTACCGGCAAACCTACAATAAAGATTCATCAACCAACAGATCACGCCTCGGGTAAAATCACCCTTGCAAACTCCCCCATACGGGCATCGGCTAAATAGGCTTGGGATCACTTTTTTGGCCTTAGTCGCCACCCCAACCAAGGCGCAATCATCCAAGTGAAACCCCTGGCGCCCAGATTCCCAAGATCGGATCGCCACCATGGAGACCATTAAGAGTGACCGCACTTCTTTAGCCTGTACGCACTCGCCTTAAATTTCCATTTTGAATCTAACGTAGGTATATAAAAGGAAATATCTAGTTAGGTTCAAAGAGAATGATCCCCTTAACACAGGCACAGCAGTACGTATTGTCAAATATTGATACCTCACGGGCAATGGCAATTCCTATCGACGAAGCAAACGGACTCATTACCTCGGGTTCGCTTGAGGCCATGGAAGAAATTCCCCCATTTGACAACACAGCAGTCGACGGAATAGCCATTAGATCAGAGGAGATAGATCGTCTAAACCTCTCAGGGAGCATCGAGGTAAGAATCGCAGCCACCATTGCCGCCGGTAGCCCAGACAAGGTAGAGATTGCCCCGGGTACATGCGTTCGAATCATGACGGGCGCACCAATACCATCAAATTGTTCGGCCGTGGTAATGATAGAAGATGTCGTTGCTAGCGATATTATGGCGACTATTTCTTGTCGAATTGCGCCGGGTGACAACATACGACGCAAAGGTTCAGACATAGCAATTGGAACTCGGCTCTTTGAATCAAATACCCGATTAACCCCAGCTCATATAGGTGTATTAGCATCTGTGGGATTTGCGAAAGTGCCAGCCTTTCGCCGAATCAAAATTGGCGTGATCTCGACCGGAGACGAACTCGCCGAGGTCGGACAGGCCCTAACCTACGGAAAGATACGAGATTCAAATCGTCATTCCCTACTTGCAATTGCATCCTCAAGCGGCGCCAACGTCCTCGATCTAGGAATCGTGAAAGATAGACCAGAGGATCTACGCAAGGCATTTTTAGACGCAGCCAAAGAGGTAGACGTCATAATAACCTCTGGCGGCGTCAGTGTAGGAGATTTCGACTACACCAAAGCAATCTTAAACGAACTGTCAAATGGAAAAGCTCAGTGGATGCAAATCGCGATACGACCAGCCAAGCCCTTTGCGTTTGGAAAAATCGACAACACTCCATTCTTCGGTTTACCCGGCAACCCCGTCTCCGCGTTAGTCAGCTTCGAACTATTGGTCAAACCCGCGCTTCGAAAGATGCAAGGAGATCTAGAGCCGCTCCCTCGGCCAGTTTTAGCAAAAGCCACCGGCGCTTACAAGCGAACCCCTGACGGTAAAAGACACTTTGTACGTTCGAATCTACATGTAAATAACAGTGGAGCCCTAGCAGTAAAGCCTCTTGACAAACAAGGTTCACACATGCTCCATGAGATGTCGAAAGCAAATTCTCTTATCATCGTCGAAGACGGAGATGGATTCCTCAAAGACCAAGAGGTCGAAGTATTACCTCTTGGTGCTCTTTAGAGAAACGACACATTCAACTCAAATAGAACCCTCAAAGAGAAACGAAAGTTACATCTAGTGCCAGAACCAACCAAACACACTCCGAATTCCAACCATAGTGATAGGCTTTGAATACTATGCAGGAAAAAGCTTTGGTGGACTCATTCGGAAGGGTCGTAAAAGATCTAAGAATTTCAATTACCGATCGATGCAACTTTAGGTGCCTCTACTGTATGCCTGCCGAGGGGATGCAGTGGGTGCGTCGAGAAGATGTGCTCACCTTCGAAGAGATCGTTAGAATTGCACGAATTGGAGTCGAAAGATACGGCTTCGACGGGATCCGCTTGACAGGCGGAGAACCGACAGTTCGCGCACAACTTCCACTCCTTGTGGAAAAGCTTTCGTCCTTGCGAAATCCGCTTACTTCAAAACCAGTCGATATCGCAATGACGACCAATGGGGCCACACTCTCCACTTTGGCTGAAGATCTAAAAAAAGCTGGGTTGAACAGAATCAATATATCCCTTGACACTTTGGACCGGAAAAAATTCGCTCAAGTTACCCGACGCGACCAGCTACTAAAAGTAATAGGTGGAATTCAAGCTGCAAAAGCCGTTGGATTCGATCCCGTAAAACTAAACGTGGTAGTAATGAGGGGAATTAATGACGACGAAATACTTGATTTCATCGAATTTGGAGTAGATCTGGGTGTCACACCACGCTTCATTGAATTTATGCCTCTTGATGCAGACGACGCTTGGTCTGAAAATAAGGTAGTGCCCTCCGATGAGATAGTCGACATTATAGCTAGCAAATACTCATTGACAAAGATAAACAACGGTTCAGACCCTGCTAGCCGATATCGCTTAGGAGATACCAACCACGAGTTTGGGGTAATCCCAACTGTAACAGAACCATTTTGTGAGAGTTGCGACAGAGTTCGCATTACAGCCGAAGGACAGTTTCGAACTTGTCTCTTTGCTATCGAGGAATACGATCTTCGTGAGATCATGCGACGCGGAGGCAGTGACGACGAATTGGCTGCGGAAATGGAACGAGCTGTGGGTCTCAAATGGGCAGGGCACCAGATCGGCAACGTCAACTTCTTACGTCCCAATCGTTCAATGAGCCAAATCGGGGGATAAAATCGCGCAAAGATCGCGCTAAGGCATCACAGTGCAAAAATACGATCTAGGCTTAACCCCTATGACAGACTCCGGATTGACCCATCTAGACCCACTTGGACGCGCTCGCATGGTAGACGTCACACCCAAGGAGCCAACACATCGACGAGCGGTTGCGCGCTGCCGGGTTGTGATGGAGGCTGAGACAACGGCTAAAGTTGCCAGTAACGCAATAAATAAGGGTGACGTGCTCGGTGCGGCACGAATCGCTGGGATTCAAGCAGCAAAACGAACTTCGGACCTAATACCCCTTTGTCATCCACTCTTGGTAGGGTCCATCTACGTAAACTTTCTTATTGGAGACGACTTCGTAGAGGTTGAGGCCCAGGTTGAGACGATCGATCGAACCGGAGTTGAAATGGAGGCCATGACGGCGTGTTCTATCGCTGCGCTAACGATCTATGACATGTGCAAGTCCATAGATCGATCGATGACCATAACAGATCTCGCTCTTTGGGAGAAGGTGGGCGGGAAATCTGGAACCTGGAAACGACCCGGCCACGATAAGCTCGCAGATCCGCTTTTTTAACGTCAATTAAAGGCTAATTCCAAAATAGAGATGGACAAACCTAATAAATTACACTAGTGTAATTTATTAGGTTAACGAGGAATTCCTAAAAGGCTGAAAATGAATATTATTTTGGTACTTTCAGGGTGGTTTATTGCCCTAGTTACAATTAGCGCTGTAAAAGTGCATAATAGAGGCGTCGTAACCTCAGTATCACAATTTCACGAACAATTGCTAGTACTTGGCAGGACCTCAACACTGCATAACGGTGAAGATAATTATTCCACGACTCACACCCTTTACATGCGACAAACCCACCTTCATAGCCATAATCATCAGCCTCATAGGGTCCTGACACAAAGCGCCACTGACTCAACCGTGAGAAATCATCCGATCACCGCAGTTGAGCGAAGAACTCGTACGCTTTTCGCACTCTTGACAGCACTGCTATTGATGACCCTAGCTCTTGTAATTTCTGCCTCATTTTTTGCACTTTTAGGATTTGTCGGAGTCTTGGCACTGGTAATCGTTTACATCTTGGCTCTACTTTCAATCAAGCGAAACCGCAAAGGATCCCATTATCGCCGGCAGAACGCCCAACTTCAATATCCGTCGCCGGCTCCTCGCTCGCCACGTGAAGATAGTCCGCAAAGAGCTCCATATCTGTCAAGACAGGCACTAAATGAGGATGTTAGCTACTTTGAGCTAGAGGGCCAACTCCAAAAAGGGGATCCTCTTAAAGTTGGTTACTACTAAGCTAAATAAGTAAATAACGGGGGTGTAGCTCAGTTGGAAGAGCGCTACGTTCGCATCGTAGAAGTCGGCGGTTCGAGTCCGCTCACCTCCACCAGATGCATGACGTCCAAACCCTGGGCGAAAGCAATGCCAATATAATTTTGCAACTTCTCAAATGAGAATCTGAATGGGTTTCTGTCTTGTAGATCAATATTCTCAAATCGCTCTGGAATCGGCACTACCCTTGGGTTTCTTTCTAAAAAGACATCCATCCCATCGGTGTACTCATAAGCTGTAACTCCGTCTTCACAGACCATCAGTCGAGTGAAGACCGCCTGGTTCAGTCCTCTACGAACTTTATCATTCGCGTATCGATAAGCTTCGGGAAGTTCAGACGCCCATCCAATAGCTTTGTTGAGCGTCTGTTCTACGCCGTCAAATGCCAGACTAGATTCGTCGAGCTGTCTTAGAGCATTGTCCATCGCTGTGCTGATGCGATCCTGTTCAGATCCCAATAAGTCCATCGGCACTGCACCTTGGTAATATGCATCAAGCAACTTTTTTCGCTCAATGACTAGCTTGGCGATCCGAGACTGCTGCAGATGTTTTTGTTGTTCCGCATCAGCTCGGGCGTCGTCAAGGCCACTCGCGAGAACTGAACGAAGTTCTTCCGCTCGCACTGAGGTGATTCGAACTCCTTGCCAGAATTCCTCCACTCGTTGTTCAACAAGCTCCACCTGCAGTGCCTTTTGCCAGCAGGACTGGCCGTTGGCTTTTCGCCCCAGACAGTAGAAATAGACGTAGGTTCCCCCACGTCCAGTTGCGTGTGTTAGAGATAGGCGCCCGCCACACTTTGCGCAGAATATGGTACCTTTGAGATAATGCTCGTGTTTCCAATGCCGCTCCCCTGAAACATTATGAGCTGTCAGTACTTCCTGTACTCGACCAAAAACTTCAGCCGATACCAGTGGAATGTGCTTGCCAGGGTATTCAACGCCGTGATATACCACGACGCCCTTATAGTACGGTCTTGTGAAAAGTCGCTGGAGAAGGGATAGATGCAATGGCTGTGATGGTCTCTTCGGAGTTGGACGAGTCGTTAACCCACGTTCTGTAAGTTCCGCTAGCAGCTTAGCGAGCGACCACTTCCCGGTTGCGTATTCTTCGAATGCCCACGTGATAAGAGGTGCACGCTCTGGATCTACTTCCACCCAGCGCTTATCTTTCTCAGCATTGATACCTTGAACGTTAACATATCCAATTGGCGCAAGCGATGGAGTTCCACCGTCTTTGACTTTCTGTAGCGTCTTGCGTTTGATATCGTCGCCCTGATTGCGCGATTGATACTCATTGACGACGGCCAACATTCCCTGAAGCATTCGACCTGAAGCAGTCTGATCTATTCCACCCTCCATACAGGAGATCAGGGTTGCACCAGACGCCTCCAAACGCATGGTGATACTAGCATCATCCAGGCGGTTACGGGCAAAGCGACTGAGCTGGTGCACGATTACGTAGTCGATGTCTCGTTCTTGGGTCACCCGATCAATAAGCGTCAACATGGCAGGGCGCTTGTCGACGCTGGTGCCACTGTCCTTGTCTATGTATTCATCTACGATTACCGCTCCAAGCTGGTGGGCACGGTTTGAACAAGCTGCTCGCTGAGTCGGCAGGGAATAGCCCTCCGGGTTTCCATCACGTTCCGCCTGTGCCTTGGTGCTGACACGGATATAGGCAACGGCACGTTTGGTGGAAATATCCTGAGGAACTGTATCGTTATCCTCCGGATTTGACCTCTGATCGCGGGCCATCTCCGTTGGAAGTGTAAGGGTGCTTTGATCAGTGTTTGTCATGGCCTCTGTTGCTCCTGACTCATGATGCGCTATTTCTGATTTCATCATCACCTGCCTCTTCTGTAATTGGAATTGCCTGATTGTTGTCTAAACCATGACGGGCTGAGAGTTCTTCGAAGAGTTTCTTCAGCTCTATAACCGCAGCTGCCGGAAGATCCCGATACTTGGTTTTCAGATAAGACTCGAAGGTTGGCAGTTCTTCTGGTACCAGGTATCCGGCCCGGGCGTATACATCGGCCAACGGTATCTGCAAAAGGCTGGCGAAGCGGGCCAGCTTGTCTGGCCTTGGAGCGGCGAATTTGCCTTGTTCGAAACGCACCACGGTTGAGCTGCGCACTCCAGCAGCATCGGCCACCTGATAGACCGAGTACCCCAGTTCCTTGCGTTTCTGGCGGAATAATTCTCCGAGTGCTTGTGATTGTTCTGGATTCATGAATATTGTTCCTTTTCCCAATACCCATTCTACCAGGAATAATGCGCGTACGCATCCCATTGTTGCCAATTCCACAACGTGGAAATTCAATAAATTTCATCAAATACATAAACGCCCCCGTCTCCCTCGCTTGTGGAAATGCTTCCAGATAATTCAAGGTCTCTGGCAAAGGCTTCAATGTCAACACGGATATAAGACCGAAGGTGTTCTGGCACGATAGTCTCAATCAGATCGTTATAACCGAAATCATCAAAGAGTTGACCGGCGTAGTCAACCAGGCTGTCAAAATGTCCGCGATAGGCATCTTCAAAACGACCCAGTGCTTCGGGACTACTATCTTCAACCAGTGCCGCCCAGTGGGCATAGGCCACTCCGTGTTCAGTGATTCCCTGAGCCAGTAGGGAAACAGTTTTAATGCTCTCGTATTCACCGAGTTTCAGCGGTCCAAAGTTCTCATAGTCGTGTATGGCATATTCTTCAGCTCCGGGTGTTGGAGATCTTGTCAGCATGTCTTGAATTGCTGAGTGGATATCTTCTGGTTCCTGTGAAGCATTTATCCATGTGCCGTGCAGGTAGCCGTCGTTGTAGTCACTCAGGCTGGCCACGTAAATGCGTGGCTGATCTTCCAGGTATTCAGTCTTATTTTGTTCTTGTCCATCTACTTCTATCTTTGGTTCTTCTTCCATAGTTCACCTCCTTAGTTATTCGTTATCTTTTGTTGGGTTGATGACAGGGACTTTCTTGAGGGTCGCATAATTGCGATTCAGAAAGTCCCTGTCAGGGTGGAAAGGATGCTCAGCTCAAAGCTGGCTCATTTTCCTTTGAGCGGTTGGACCGTTGGGATTTTGCTCCCGTTGGACCGCCTTGCTCCGGCGCTACACTTTCGCCCCCGAATAGGGTGACGATGGCTTCACGCCGTTTGGCGGCATCGCTCTCGATTTCAGCGAGAACGGCTTCAGCCCGTCCAGCCAGTTGCGGATTGCTGCGCTTTGTCTCGATGAAACTCTCGATGGCTTGGCGAATAGCGTCGCTTATCGTGAGTTCTTCGAGCTGGGCAATCATTGTCAGCTGGGCGTGTGTATCTTCTTCAAGTCGAATGGCTAGTGATTTCACAGTGCCACCTCCTGGCAGAAGTACTTGAGTGCAACATGGCTCATAACCATATCCTCCTCGGTTTGGTGCGACCGGCGATCCCCTAATGGCATCTCCTCGTAAAGCCGCATTTCACCGACGAGGTACTCATGCATCATGAAGCCTCCTTCTTTGCTTGTTTTTCGGTGCTAGCCTTGGTGATCCGTTCCATGGCCAGTTTGGCAAAGCGGGGGTTCAGCTCAATACCAAGCCAATCCCGCCGGTGTGCTTCAGCAACCAGGCCAACGGTTCCGGCCCCAAAAAACGGATCGAGCACCACTCCGGGACGCCACCCCTTGCGACATTTACAAGATGGACGTAAATCACCAGGTACAGTAAGCTGCCCAACGGTCTTAGCTTGATTTCGCTGCCAAGGACCGCCGCAACCAACACAGACCTTTTCCGGACAGGTCGCCAAAAGCGGTTGCTCTACCAGGCGGGGCGGGAAAGTGGCGAAATGCTCACCTCGGAAGTTTGCTGATGCCATTGTCCAGACATCCCCGGGATTCTTACCTAGCGGATGACCACTCAACCCCTGGGCCTTTAACTTTGCCAGTCCAACGTTGTTGCCAGCCAGCGGTCCGGCCCAATTTGGTGGACTGGCCGATAATGGTGGGTAGGGCTTCAGTGCTTTGGCGGGGTGTTTCAGTGACGTGAGATGCGGTATCCTGATGGCATCAAGATCGAAGTAGTAATGATGGGAACGGGTCAGGAAATAGATCACCTCCCAGGTGCACGACAGTCGATCCCGAACGCTGCTTGGCATGGAACGGGTCTTGGCCCAGATGACTTTGTTTCGAATCGTCCAGCCGTCTTCTATAAGAGCAAGTGCCAACCGCTCCGGTCCCAGCAGCAGACTTTTCGACGGTGCGCCAAAATGTGGGTGACGACTGAAGCTGTCTCCCAGGTTCAGCCAGACCGATCCGGTTGGCTTGAGCACTCTTGAAAGTCCACCCATTACCAGACGTAGCTCATTTACCCAGGCTGACACGTCAGGCTCAAGACCCATCTGATTCTTAGTCCCATAGTCCCGAAGCTGGAAGTACGGCGGCGAGGTAACGACAGAATCCACTGAAGCCTCGGGGATTTCCGCCAGCCGCTTGCGGGCATCACCGACGATGACGGTGTTTAGAGTGATTGAGCTGTCGGGCAGACTTCTGCCTTGGCGGCCGTTCATGAGCTGCCTCCACTCAATGTCGACAACCCTTGTTCAAAGACGGTAGTGACAAATAGTTCCTTGGTTAATCGATGATCACGGGCAATGGCTGCTTGTAATCGTGCAGTACGTTTGTTATCTGGCATAATCCAGCAAACCTGGGGATGGAGACCGTGAGCCGCCTGTTCCTTGCCGGAGCGATAGTAGGCGTCATATATGCGACACTTGCGAAGAAGGGCTGGCAGGTGTTCACTGCCTCTGTCGATCTCTATGAACCATCGCTGTTCGTAGTCGCCCACACCGAGCGCCAGGAACAGATCAGGCCGCAGAAACATCGGACCGCCCAATCCGGAAAATTTCCGCCAACAGCGAGGCTCGCTCTGACAGCTCAGAATCTCGAACGCACCTTGACGGTTGGCTAGGGTCACGTCAACCACAACCTGGGAGACAGCCAGAGTGTGATCGACAAAAATCGTGGTTGGTTCCCGAAACCTGGGACGATTGCCACCTGTTGCCGTTACCCGATGGCCAACCGGACCAAGGGCGTAAATATACGAAGCCGATCCGGCCCTAACCCCACCGACCCGACGATCCAGTCTCACCAGCAACCGGTCCCTGGTTAGTCCGACCAGAACCCGACGACAGCTGCGGGCCGCCGATAAGGCACTGGCGTGATCATCGGCTGAAAAATAGAGAACTTCGATCTGGCGAGTACTCATCAGCCGCAGCTCAGAAACTTGGCGGATTATCTCAAGATCCCGGGTTGAGAGTTGTTCGCGAGATCTTCTGAGTCCCTTTGAACTGGTTCGTTGATCACTCATCGAAACCTCCCGGAGTTGCATACCAATTCCGCGCCTGTAGAGAGAGTATGAAAGGTGTAAGTGAGTGGGAATTTGGCAACACGATGGGACAGACAACCCTTTGCAATTAGCTGATTATTGATTGTTCTGGGACTTCTGTCCGTCGAGTAATAGCCTTTATTTGCCGCCGTCGGCTCAGGCCTCCGGCCTTTGGCGAAGAAAGAGAGAATGCAGCAATGTAGCAATAGAGTCCGCGCCCTTGTCGGAGCGTTTATGACTTCTGGCCAGGTGGTTCCCACCCCTGTTGTACACGCGAACGGTAGAGCGAGCGGACACCGCCCCAGGCCACTCATAAGCTATCCCCACTAGTGCGCTGGCGACGACCAAGATCGTTAGTTGGCTCAGTTTTTCGCCCATAGGCAAGTTCACGAATTGCGGCCTCGACAACACTTCGGTCAATGCCGTAGGCATCACGCGATGCAGTGCGAATAAGCTCCGGATCGCTTGTCGAACTATCTGGCAAAAGGGTCCGGGCGCTGCACCAGGGCTGAACCGAGTTTCGGGCCAACAGTTGCAGGTAGCAGTGATAAGCGTTAAGACTCTGAAAATCCTCCGGTTCTAAGTTGCTACCGGCGGCGATCAGCTTGGCATCTTCGTTCGGTAGTCGAAAGGCGATGCGGGACTGGGCGTTGTTCATTACCGCTGAACGCATTGGTATATCCAGTTGGTGCATGTACTGATGGGCCAAGACAAATCCGACGCCCAAACCCCGGGCTTGAGCCAGGGCATCGGCAAAATCAGTTGGAAGTCGCAGGTAATCCTGAAACTCATCGACGTATATAAAGACCGGGTGACGCTTCTCTGGGGCAATCATCGAACGGCTCAGGGTAGCCTGCCACAACTGAGCGATAACCAAACTGCCAAGCAGTGCCGCGGTCTCTGGTCCCAGTTCTCCCTTGGCCAGATTGACAAGCAGGATTTTCCGTTTGGTGAATAATTCACGGACATCGAATCGGGGCTTAGCTTGCCCGATAATGGCCCTAATTTGAGGACGTAGTAAGAAAGGACGCAGCTTATTCATGACCGGGGAGATGGCGGTAGTTCTCTCGGCTTCGCTCCAGTTTTCGTAGGAAGCCCAAAATGGTTCCAGGCCTATCGGATCATCGAGGTTGGCCACCATTCGACGGCGAAAACCGGCATTGGTTAGAAGCAACGGCAAAGCCACCAGTGTCATACCGGGATTGCGGGCAAGGGTTAATAAGGCACTACCCAAAATGTCCTGGGTCCTTGGTCCCCAGTTTGCGGCGTAGAGGTTGTGAAAGACGCCGAGCAGTTGATCGGCCACCAGTTCAGGCGAACGACCATGAGTAGACAGGGGATTTAGCCCCACTGGTTGCTTGTCATCGGTTGGATCGAGCAAAACCACGTCGCCAGCGCGGTGTGGTGGGACGTGGCTCAAGATATCTTTTATCAGGTCGCCTCTGGGTTCGATCACCGCGATGCCTCTGCCATCTGCCATATCCTGGACAACGAGATTTAACAGCAATGTAGATTTTCCGGATCCGGTTGGACCAAGGACGTGAAGATGGCGCAGCGAGTCAGTTGCCGAGACCGCCAGCGGTCGTTCCCTCCCTGGAAATGTCGCTTCGCCAATAATGCGTCCCGACTTTGGTATCGCAGATGTTGGGGCCAGCATCCGGCTGCCAACCTTGGCAACCGGAAGATCACTGGTGGCGCCAATTGGCCACCCGGACACCGTGGCCAGCTCAAGAGCGTTCAACCGCAGTGGAATGAATAAGGGAACATGAACACCCGTGATTCGTTTAGGACTGGTCGAACGAGCCCGGAAACTGACACCGGGGGATTCAGAGGTGCGCAGTGCTCCGAGAACTTGGCGAGTCAACTGACGCTGCCTTGCGTAACTCTTGGCTATAACGCCAACTCGCCCGACCACTTGCCAGCCCGAAATGCCCTGTTTGGAACGCAGGGCAGTGCGAAATTCGCTGTCAGCTGATTGTGCTTTACCCAGTACGGTATCGGCCACGTTGGATAGCCAGAATTCACTAGAAGCATTGATCTTGTTGGGAACCGGAGTTGAAGACAGCTGACGACCAAGTACCCATTGCAGAACCAGACGCTCATGGGCACCAAGGTGAGATAGCGCGCTCAGCAGTGCCGTACTGACAACTTCAGGATCGTCGGTACCAAGTGGTCGACGACGGGTCGATAACCGCAGTTCTACCGCCCGATTGAATGCACTGTTATTGTGGTCTATTGTCTCAACGGCCAGTCCAGGCAGACCAGCGCGTAGCTGATGGACGATGCTTCCGACCCGGTCTCTTGGCAGTGCCAGACGATGCTCCACGAAGTCAGCACTGCCAACTGTTTCAATTACAACTGGGGTTCCAGCTGTAGCGCTGAGCAGCAGAAAAGCCTGTTCAACCTGCTGGGCTGAGACATTTCTGGGCCAACGCAGTCGATACCAGATAACAGGACCGGCGTTCACGCCGCATCACCTTGGTTATCGGAGTTGTTTTCATCTTTGAGGGGTTTGACAGGCTGGATAGCTTTATTACGCTTTGCCCGGATTTCTGCCTTGGCTTGAATCCCGGCTTGGGCTTCAGCCTCGGCCTCAGTTTCGGCTTGAGCTTCAGCCAGGGCAATCAACGCCCTCGCCAAACGTCGCAGATCAGGTGGATCTTTTCTGACACCTCGGACTCTGATATGACCGTCATTATTGTGGAATGTTCTACTCATAGCGTTACCTCCTTTTTTCTTTTATTTATGGGTTAATAAACAAGGGCGATTATTTCCAGAGCCCTGAATGCAAACGGAATGAACTACACGGGTTACACCCGCACCGATCCATTTCGCCTGCTGCTGAAACGCATTACTATGGACTGATAAGTAAATAATGCTTTTACGCATTAGTCAATGATGATTGTTAATTCCACAACACCGATTGGACATCTTCTACCTCTGGTACCGTTCTCATTGTGGGCAGTAGTTACCACCCTTGCCTCCGGCGATGAATTATCCACAACACGTAAACAACGCCTACTACCACGCCCACTGCGATTAGTACCGGCAGCATTGCCTCGATAAGTCGCATCGCAATGTAAAGGGCGAAAGCCGAGACCAATAGTGTGAAGGCGGCACCTGTCAGTGACTTGCGCCAACCCGACGAACTTGGTGTGATCATGTTGCCGTTCCTTGCATGAGACTCCACCCGGCCTCACGCTCAAGCGCCGTGTCGAAGTCAAACCGAATGCAGTCGAGCGCAAATTGGAGCTGGTTAATAACGAATCGGTGGGTGTGAGCCATATACAAGGTCTGACCCACCGTGTCGGCCAATAACAGCTCGTATTCCAGTGATCTAGGACTTAGCCCTTCTGCTTTGGCCCTAGCCAAGTGACAAGAAGCTACCGCCAGTTCTGCTTCAGTTGAGAAATCGGCCGAGAGCCAGACATGTCGAGTGTCATGCATGTATCGGAAAGCCCAGTTCGTCGCTGAACGGTCGTAGATGGTGACCTCTGAAAAATCCCGCAGAACTCGCAGTGGCAGTCCAGAGACATGACAGACTTGGAACTCAGCCCGCAGGGCATCCAGATCGCTCGGGGCTATGGACGCTGGACGCCAGCTAAATCCGAGCTCTGTCGCGGTGCGTTGTGCCTCTAAGCGAATGAATTTACTGAGGCGTAGCCGGGCCGTCCAAAGTTCGGTATCCGAAAGTTCACTGCTATTGTTGGTCATCTGAATCCTCCTTTTGTTCGGCCCACCACATCTCCCTGTCAAGTGCTCGTTGTAGCCGCAGGTGCACTCAGGATTTACGAGTTCACAGAAAGACATCGCCTTGATTAGATCAAAGGTCATCATGTCCTTCGCACCACCGGAATTTTGCCTTTTTGTCGAACATCCCACCGCAGACCAGCCATGGTGGTGCAGTACTTCTTGTTTCTTGTCATTTATGCCTTCTTTCAGTTAGAGCCAAGCGATTTCAATTCCTCCACGGCTATCTTGAGTACTCACGTGGCCCGGACAAGAGCGTGTCGTCCAACAATTAGGAGCGACAGCACACCCCATGCCGGGTCAGATTTGCGAAATACGGGTAGCAAAAACGATGATGTTGATTCGTCAATAATCCTGGTCAGTTTTTTGCTTCTGCGCCTCTTTTGAGGCAATGAACGATGCTTGGATCAACTCTTTGCGGGCCTGATGCGCATTTGCCTTTAGTACTGATGCGAACAAGTGAAGCCTGACTTGAGCTTCTATCTCTTGGCGATGGCATTCGGCTTCTAGGCGCTGTGCATGTCTTCCACGAAGGCGCTGCAACCATCGGGGTGCATTCTCCGCTGCCGCCGTTACAAACATGACCACTATCGTGATCAGTGGAGCCATCTCGAGGATCTCGATTACTCTTACCATCTGGTGATCACTCGAGCAGCGCCCATCGCGTAGGCATCGACAATGTGCTTGTAACGAGCCTCTCCCAGCGGAGCGATTTCGATAAGGTGTGCTTCAAGGGCGCTAAGCGCTCCAACGTTATCAAGTGCGGTGTTCGCCAGAACTGCTCGAACCTGTTCGTGAACTTCGGCGACCAGACCTTGGCCAACGACTCGCTCGATCTGCCGCCGGGTCTGGCGGGCGAGAGAGGGCGTCATTTGTCCAAGGGTTTGAAGAGCAATAGGATCACAGTTTGCAGGAATTAGGTTATTCATAGAAGACTTTCCTTTCACTAAGAGTTACTTATGCGTTCGACACGCATCAAGGCTAAAGCTAGCCAGTTACTTTTCTAGGACCCGTGTGTTTCGAGAAGCCAGAATTTGGGACTATTGGATTCTCGGCGAAGAAGTTGACGAGGAAAATATTCGGATGAGGGGAATATTTTCTCATGTAAACATGGCACCTGATAATCTGGGGTTGTCTTGTTGTTCGAAGACGTTGCAAGGTAAATTAGGTGTACTCAATCGAGTAGAGAGGGTATGAATATGCAAGTTCACGAATTTGGAAGTGGTGCATTCCCGATCCTGGCGAAGACTGATCGGAGTGGTTTAGAAGACTGTGTAGGCAAAGACTGTCCGACGGTGTACGGAGCTGAGGGCGACGACATTCTCATTCAGGGATATGAAACAAGTCTGCTATTTAGAGAGAATTCAATTCCTGACGGAGAACGCGTAGTACGAATACCCCGAGGGTTGTTGCGGCAATTGGTAGCTAATGGCGAATTGTAGCTCGTGATTAGGGTACGGAGCCATATGATCCATATGGCTCCGTACCCACCGTCTTGACAATCGGACTGTAGACGTTCAAAGTATGAGTGGAGCAATATATATGGATCTAGAGGCTTTGTTTGTAAATTTTCAGTCGAGCGCCTTTCGTCTTGAAGGTTTGCCTACGTATCGTGTGCCGGGTGAGGATTTGGCGTTTGCTTCATTCCTCAAACAGGGAACAATTCCTGCTGGATTTAACGCGCCGTGGGTGGCGCTTGTCGAAGATTTTCTTGCTGAGGGAAAGACAGTGAATCGGCTACGATTGTTGTCTGAATCGCTTACCGATTACGAGAGTTTTGAAGTACAAGCATATGAAGCAGGACTACGTGTCGGGGAAAAAATCCGCGTAGCACCGCGAATCGATTGTGCATATGAATCCGACTTTTGGTTCTTTGATGGTAAATGGATCGCGTGGATGAACTACCTTAGTGATGGTTCATTTCAAGGAGCTGAGGTTTCGACTGCTTCGGCAAGCGAGATCAAAGTAGTTGAACAGTGGCTTAGAGTTTTCGAGAATTCCCCCAATTTGCGTGACGTCTATGCTTGTACACATCAGGCCTAATTGTGGCTGGAGGCCGCTTAACTTTTCATATTCCTCCTAATACTCAGCGTGCCAAGATCGCGCTTGGGAAAACTTTGCGAAGTCTACGCGTGTCTCGTAGTTTGACAAGTAAACAGCTTGGCGAGCGCGTGGGCTTCAGCCAATCCCACGTCTCCAAAATAGAGAATGGCCACGCCAAACTCACCAGGCAAGATCTTGACCAAATTGCTAAGACCCTTGAACTAACGGTTGATGAAGAAACAATTGTTGTCCGACAGTTTGAATTAACACTGCTTCCACCTTTGTCCATGCGTGCTGTTATAGCGCACGGAGTTGAAAATCGGCAACGGCAGATTCGGGACTACGAAAAGTATATTCGAGTATTTGACCAATACGAGCCAACTGTGATACCGGGCCTGCTACAGCTGCCGGGCTATACACGAGAATTACTTCGTTGGTTCGAAGTACCAGAGAATGACATAGAAGCAGCAATAAGTGGACGTAGGGAACGGCAAGAGGTGCTAACGCAACGTCAACGCTCTTTTCACTTCGTGATAGCAGAATCAGTGCTTTATACCGTTGTCTCATCTAGAGAGGTTCAAGTTGAACAGCTGAGGTGGCTCTCTATGCACATAAAATGGGATAATGTACGAATTGGTATTCTTCCTACTGTTCGTGGAAATATCCCAGGTGCACTTACAGGGTTTACGATCTATGACGGCAGGTTTGTTTCAACCGAGACGGTAGTTATAGAACAATTCATTTCTAACGCTGACAGCATATCAACTTTCGTGAGGCTACATACATTGGTTGCGGAGCGCTCAGTATACGGTCAAGAAGCGCTTGAGATGATCAATCGAGCAACGACACATTTAGAACTCAACTGCGAAGAATCATGATTCCTGCCGATGTTAATTTTCAAACGCTCCAACTATCTGAGATTGTCTTCGGCAGCCAATTTGCCATAATCTGTAATATTGTCGTGGAGTATTTGGGCATCTGTCAGATCTGATCTCCGCAAGCACTAGCCACCACTGGCATGTTCTGTATCTAAAGATGAGATGAATCGCGGGCTAGTCTTGAGCGAGCCCTTAAAGCCAGCGCAGCGCCCTTAATCGAGTTAATCGGGAGAAAGGCCATTGAGTTGCTTGAAGCGTGGAGTCCAGGTTATGTTTGATTTCCTAATGCTCAATATTGAGTAATAGGAGCAATCACAAGAAACTGAGGAATAAGCCATACGCTTTTTTATAACATTATGAAATTCAGCCAAATTGACGTAAAATGATTTTAAATGACCCGGAAATCCGCTTTGCTATGACTTTAATCGATAATAAAACCCAAACGATGCAAAAAGCGTTGATAAATGCTCTGAGCAATGCTGATCGGGTAGACGTTTCTGTTGGCTATTTTTATTTTTCAGGTTTCGAAGCGTTGGCTGCAGAACTTGAAGATAAGCATGTTCGAATACTCGTTGGAATGGAAGTTGACCCATCTTGTATTCCAGATATCGTTCAATTCTCTAAAGAAGCAGATGAGGACCTTTCGCGTTGGCAGCCAAGACAGCCGACTCGATCCGCACTTGGACTGAAACAGAATTATGCAGACGCATTAGTTGGTTTTATTAACGATAGCGATACGTTTGATGATCCTAAAGCAGAAAAAGCCTTTGATATCTTTGCTAAAAAGCTCCAAGATGGTTCATTAGAAATACGAAAGACAATCACTGATGAACACGGTAAGTTCTATCTCGTTTACAACAACAAAGAGAGTTCACACGACGGAGACTTTCCAGGTACAGTCTTTAGCGGTTCAAGCAACATGACTTACAGAGGTCTTGTTGGCCAAGGTGAACTCAACGACTCTCACCGCGATAAATCAAAGTTTCAAGAGTACGAGCAGCGATTTACGGATTTATGGAGTCCTTCCAAATCTATTGCAATTGCAGATTCCCACAACAAAGAGGAATTCTTCAAAGAGTTGAAATCCAAGGTTTGGAAGTATCAAACTCCATCATCGTATGAAATGTATATTCGAGTATTACATGAAGTTTTTAGCCACGAAGAGAAAGAAGGCATTCTTTCACCAGGCAAAATTACGAATGGCCAGTTTCTGGATCTAGAGTACCAACTCGATGCGGTACGCATGGGGATTGAAAGACTGGCTAAATTCGACGGAGTCATAATTGCGGACGTAGTAGGCCTCGGAAAAAGCATCATCGCCTCTTGCATCGCCAGAAATCTAGACATGAACACAGTTATCGTTGCACCCCCGCACTTAATGCCCCAGTGGGAAGATTACAAAGAGCAGTTCGGAATTCGAGGCTCTCGTGTATACAGCTCAGGCAATATCAGCCAGGTTTATGAACGATATAAAGATACTAGTGACCCAATTCTTATTATTCTCGACGAAGCCCATCGCTATCGCAATGAAGATACAAACGACTACAAGTTGTTGCATCAAGTTTGTCGCAGTCACCCGGATAATAAGATACTCGTTCTTACAGCTACACCTTTTAACAATGCACCTAAAGATGTTTTCGCACTTGTAAAGCTCTTTCAAACCCCTGGACAGGCAACGATTAGGTCGGTTGACAACCTAAGTCTGAGATTTCGTGAACTCATTGATCGCTACAAAAAACTACGAAAGGATATGACCAGAGGTTTGAAACCAAGCCAGATTGATCAAGAGGCAGAAGAAATCGCTGAAGAACAAAGAAGACTTATTGAAAGCGTTGTCATCAGACGGTCACGGCTTGATCTAAAACAAATCACAAGATATAGAGAAGATCTAAAACGTCAGAAGATAGATTTTGCCGATGTAGTTGGTCCTGAGTTAATGGAATACGATCTCGGCGCATTATTGGATCTTTACTTAGAAACACTGAACACGATTAGTGCAACTGATGGTGGCAACGGCTTTATCGGTGCTCGCTATAAACCTGCTGTCTATATAAATGATCGGCAAGCGTTTCTGGATAAGTTTGGCGCAGATCTCGATGAAACCGACCTAAAAACAGCCCAAGTAAACCTTGCAGACTTTATGCGCAAGCTCTTAGTCATGCGCTTTGAAAGCTCGAAATACGCTTTTGAAAGCACGTTAAACAAGATGATCCAAACCAACAAATTAATTGAACGCTGGTGGGAAGAGCTTGGCAGTGTCCCGATTATGAAAAAAGGTCAAATTCCTGATCCTGACGATTTTGCCGATTACGACCAGGATGATGGTGAGGATCACAACGCATTAGACGAACAACTGGATCAACTAAAAGAGCAAAAAGGTTTGATTTCTGTACCGAAGGAGTTAATTGATCCTGAATTTATTGATGATGTTCGGAAGGACACCGCGTTATTGATCAATATCCGGGACAAATGGTTTAATGATCCCAGGATTAGCAACGAAGACCCTAAGACTGATGATCTTGCTCAGAGAATTTCGAAGCTATTATCCGAAAACCCCGATAGAAAAATAATTATTTTCTCAGGTTATGCCGATACAGTGAACTACCTCTATGCAGCTCTTGGGAAAAGAGGGATTCAGCGCATGTACCACTACACAGCCGCTGATGCCAGTGCAACTACACGGAAGATAATTAAAGAGAACTTTGATGCCTCAGTCCCAAAAGCTCAGCAATCAAATAATTACGACATTTTAGTTGCTACTGATGCTTTGAGCGAGGGTTACAACCTTCATAGGGCAGGCGTAGTAATTAATTACGATATCCCATACAACCCCACTCGTGTCATTCAGCGTGTCGGCCGTATCAATCGTATAAACAAAAAGGTTTTTGATCATCTCTATGTATTCAATTCTTTTCCAACTGCTATTGGTGAAGCTGAGACTCGTGTAAAGCAAATATCAACCCTCAAAATAAAGCTGATTAATTCGATTGTAGGCAGTGACACAAAGACGCTTACGAATGACGAGCAAATTCAAAGCTATTTTAAAGATGAATATCAGAATGCTGACGCTCAAAATGAAACTCTCTCTTGGGACGCTATACATAGAGACGTCTACTTTAAAGCCCTTAAGGACGACCTATTAATAGCTAAAGCACTTCAGATTCCTCGTCGATCAAGAATCCTAAGAAAGAATAGAAGTGATTCCGTTGTGGTGGTTTTTGGTAAGAAAGGCGAACAATCAATATTTACTATTGCCGATGGTGATATTGAGCCTGTAGTAGTAAGTGCAGAAAGAGCTGTCCCTCTCTTTGCAGCAACAGTGGATGAGCAGAGCTTCGAAGTGCAGGATAAGTTTGCACCAATATTCAATAAAGCTAAAGAAAAGCTGTTCGCTAAACATCCACTCCCGGCCATAAAAGGACGGCGCCAAGATGCCATCAAGAATCTTATGGCGATTAAGGATGCCCTACCAAGGTCTGAAAGCTATTGTTCGGATTTGATAAAGGTCATCAAGGAATTCGACGATGTTAGTGAAGGTACCTTGAAAGATATTGTACAAATTGACATGCGAAATATCGAAGATACCTATTCACGTCTGCAAGAACTAATACCGGTTCAATTTATTCGCAACGTTATAGATCGTGCTCACCGAGCTAATGAAGGAAAGGAACTATTACTACTTGCTGAGGAGCTTGAAGCATGAGTTTCGATCTTGGTCGACCTTATAATCGGCAAGCCTTCCTTGAGCTTGTTGACAGCTTATTACCATCCGTGGGTCATGATATGAGAACTGTTACGGAGTTAGCATCACACTTTTCTGAGGTATTATCGCTTGGTTCTTCACCAAAACTTGATTTGCAAATTTTTGAGGTTAAAGTATCAGGTTCACTTGATAAGCGAGCTGCCATAGCTAGTGACGGCTTCAAACTTATGAAGCTTACAGCATCTTATAGATGTCTGGTGGCTTTTTATTCTGATGACACCAATCAATGGCGTCTTTCACTCATGACAGCTCAACCCACAATTGATAACGGGAAAGTTGTTACTACGTTTTCCAGCCCCAAACGGCATTCATACTTATTGGGCCCAGGGAGCAAGTTGAAGACACCCAACAAACAACTTATTTCAAAGGGTCAAGTTACAGATTTCGATGACTTATCAAAACGGTTTGCTGTTGAGGTAGTTAACAACGAATTCTATAAAGAGGTCGCCAAGCTATACGACGAATTGGTTGGTAGTGACCAAACGCCAGGTGTTTTAAAATATCCCGATCATGGCGAAGCTAGTCATGAGTTTGCCGTCCGGCTAATCGGCCGCATTATTTTCTGTTGGTTCTTACGAGAAAAGCGAAGCGACTCAGGTACGCCATTAGTACCAGTAAATATTTTATCTCGTAACGCTGCTAGCGAGAACAACTATTATCACGCAACCTTGACGTCCCTCTTCTTCGAGGTGCTTAACAAGCACCTTAAGAATCGAGAAGACAAATTCCAACGTGATTATTATGCGTCGATCCCGTACCTCAATGGAGGTCTATTTAGTCCGGATCCTGATGACTATTACAAATTTGATAAAGCCCTGCAACTTTCAGTCCCGGGCCTTGTCGAGGTTCCTGATACTTGGCTCAGGAAATTGTTTGATCTGCTCGAGCTTTATAACTTTACTGTTGACGAGAACACTAGCTACGACATAGACCTCTCAATAGATCCTGAGATGCTGGGACGCATATTTGAAAATCTACTTGCAAGAATCAATCCCGAAACTGGCGAAACAGTGCGTAGGGGCACGGGAAGTTTCTACACCCCTCGTGAGATTGTGGAATATATGGTAGACCAGAGCTTGAAAGAATACCTCAAAAACGTTACAAAGGTTTCAGATAATAAAATTGCAGCTCTAGTCAGCTATGACGTACTCGATGACAGCGAGCACGCCTTTGCGGGTACCGAAAAACAAGAGATTATTAGGGCTCTTGGTGAGGTAAGAATTCTAGACCCAGCCTGCGGATCCGGGGCTTTCCCTATAGGTATTTTGCAGAAGATCGTGTTTATCCTTCAGCAAGTTGATCCGGACTCCAAAGAATGGCTACAAAAACAAATCGCCGGGGCTAGTCCTGAGCTTAGAAACCATCTTGAACAAGAATTTCGTAACAAGAATTTTAATTATATTCGCAAACTAGGTGTGATTCGTGAAAGCATCTACGGCGTTGACATTCAACCAATTGCTACGGAAATATCTAGACTGCGCTGTTTTCTCACACTTATTGTTGACCAATCCGTAGAAGATGGTGCAATAAACCGGGGCATTGAACCACTGCCTAATCTGGATTTTAAATTTGTGACAGCAAACAGTCTAATAAAGCTGGGAGGCGGCAAAAAAGGTATCACTGGCCAAACTGGATTATTCGAGGACACGGATGGCATCAATGAACTTAAACAACTCCGCAAAGAGTATTTCAGCAGTCATGACTCAGAAAGAGGCAGTCTGAAATTACAGTTCTCACAACGTCAGAATTTGATGTTGCAAGGAATAATTTCTCAACGCAGTCACGATTTGGCAGATTTAACAAGACAAGTCTCTACATGGGACCCATTCGGCCACCATGCTACAGACTGGTTTGATCCTGAATGGATGTTCGGTGTTACTGATGGCTTTGATATTGTCATTGGAAATCCGCCTTACTACAAAGAAAATGACGATCGAACAAGATTCGACAACCTTAGAGACTCAGAGTGTTATCAGGGCAAGATGGATGTGTGGTATTTGTTTGGTGCACTTGGCCTCGATATATTAAAACCTGCTGGCATACTGTGTTATATAGCAACTAACAACTGGACCACAAACGCAGGAGCCTCAAAATTTAGAAACAAGATATTGCAAGAAGCCACAATTCTACAAATGCTAGATTTCGGGAGCTATTTTGTATTTGAATCATCATCGATACAAACCATGGTGATGATGTTCAAAAAGACTAACGAAGCACGCTACGTATTCGACTACCGGAAGATTTACACCGATAAACCAGTGGGTCGAGACATGCTTGATCTTCTGGCTAAAGCTGCAAGCGCTAATACAGCCTATCTGGAGCCGACTATTGATTTCTCTGAACGCATCAACTCGCTACTCACATTCTCAGATAACGAGAGCGAGAAACTTCTTAGAAGAATTATTAGTCGGGGCGATATTAAGTTAACCGAAAATGAAGTTGCCAATGGTATCCATCCACACTTTGACTACGTAAATAAGAAAGCAGCGAGCAAACTTGGTGGTTCGCATAAAGTTGGAGATGGGATATTCGTACTCAGCCAAAAGGAAAAGGCAACGTTAAACCTAACTCCTGAGGAAGAATCGTTGATTAGACCCTACTACACGACTAAACAGTTGGGACGATATCGCGCGCTCCCGACGAATGAGGAGTGGATAATTTACACCGGTTCGAACTACAAAAACGTCAGGAGCATGGATCCCTATCCGGCGCTAAAAAACCACTTAGACCAATTTCGAGAAGTAATCACATCCGCAAATCACCCTTATGGTTTGCATCGTGCAAGAGAGCCGAGATTTTTTACTGGAGAAAAAATTATGGCGCTGAGGAAAAGTACACCTCGACCAGTATTCACTTTTACAGATTTCGATTGTTACGTATCTGCTGCTTTCTACATCATAAAAACTGAAGGCATTAATCTGAAATATCTAACTGGCTTGCTGAATTCAAAATTAGTGACATTTTGGCTAAAGAATAAAGGCAAGATGCAGGGCAATAACTATCAAATAGATAAAGAACCGCTACTCGCGATCCCAATAATCGTCACTAATCCTGCCATACAAAAGCAGATTGCAGACAAGGTTGATGACATCTATGCTGGCAAAGGTTCGTTGGAGAATCTTGAAATAGAAATTGATAACCTTGTCTATGAGCTTTATAATCTTCTTCCTGGGGAAATTGCTGTAATCAAAAATATGAAATAACTGTGTACAAGAGCATTCTTGCCATTGATAATACAAAAGCCCCTAGTGGTTTGCGGGAGAGTGACGTGGTGTGATGTGTGAACGAAGGTTAGATTGTCAAGTCGATTTGTCCCGGCTACATTCGTCAATGTCAACTGATCAGCATGATGAACCACCCAAAGACTTGTCCCGTAAGCGGTCAATTCGTCACTGTGGGATCATGCTCATGCTTGCTCCTCCGCAAGTCTTAGATCATAATTTAGTTTAATATGAAGCAATGTCAACCTCCCCTAATTCTAGACACCTTGTTCGTTCTCTAATTAATGTTTTGTAATGTAGCAGCATAAGCAGCTGGACTCATCTTTAAAGCTGTATGAATTCTTTTATGGTTGTAATAGTAAATAGTTAAGGCAATACCCTCATTAAGTTCTGCAATATCTTTAAATCTTTTAACAGGTCCTAGTTCATCTTTTAGGGTACTATAAAATCTTTCTTTAAAACCATTCTGCCAAGGACTACCTTTATCGGAGCAGGATAATATAATCTCCATCTTCTGACATAAATCTTGTAAACGGTAACTCAGATATTCACTACCCTGATCACTATGCAGGATAGTAGGCGGTGGATACTTACTGAAGGCATCTAGGATTGCTCTATGCACTAGTTCGGTGTCATGTCGAAGACCAATACTCCAACCGACTATTCTTCTAGTTTTAATATCTAAAACAGTAGCTACATATACCCACATTCCCATAAAATAGATATGCGTGAAATCCTGTACCCAAGCTCCAGATTCAGTCATCCTGGAATAATTTTGTCCATCCTGTGGTCGATTAGGGTTATTAAAATCTATATAGGATTTAAGAGCATTATTTGGAGCTTTAACTTCAGCCTTAATAGATGATTTACTATGTCTCTTAGTTCTTTTGGCTGCGACTACTCCTGCTAAGTTACGTATACGTCTAGTTTTCTTCTCACTCCAACCTAGCTCAATAGCTAGCCTCGTTACTCCGTAATAGGGATTAATATCACTAACAGTCTTAAGTTCAGTTATAGCAAGTTGATCATTAAAAGATTGTTTTACTGGTTTTGTATATAGATTAGAACGGGCTATTTTTAGTACTCGAGAAAAGTGAGTTCGCCATCCTGGTTCGACTACTTCCAGGACGGCTATTTTTTTAGTCGTTTCATCTCTACAGTGGCTCTGCCTAGAAGATTGTATAGTTGCTCATTCTCCTTCTTAAGACGATTATTCTCTAGTATTAAGCTAGTACTAGTATTAACTACTCCATCACGTAACCAAGTGTATATAGCAGTTCTGCCTACACCATATTTAGTTGATGCTTCGGTTACTGTCATACCTTCATCACGTATTTTAGTTATTATCTCTGACTTAATTTTTAAATCAACAATTATACCTTTAGCCATATAATTTAACCTCCAAGTTATTACTAGTTTATATCTTTTAAAGTCTATCTAGAATGGACTTGGTGTTTATTATATGGAGAGTGGGACACAACGTACAAAGGTGGACCAATTCTCTGAACGGAGAAATCAGATCGTGAAGTTCGACAGTAGCAAGCCATCGGTGAAGACGGTGAATCTGGTTTCGGACCTTCCCTCAGAAGAAGATCTTTTTAGTAGCCACGCGCATTCCACGGTAGCTGCTGCAATTGCTGCGCTCATCACCCATGAACACGGTGGTCGGGTCATCGGACTAGAAGGTACCTGGGGATCAGGTAAATCCACAATTGTTACTCTTCTCAAGCATAAGCTTGAAGATCAATCAAAAGATGATACGTCTACAATCAGTGCCGAGATTCGAGTTGCTGTATTCGATGCGTGGGCTCACCAGGGTGACCCATTGAGACGTACGTTTCTCGAAAGTCTTTTAAGATACCTCGTCAAGTGGGAATGGTTGGATTCAAAAGAGGCTAAGGGGTTCCGGAAGCGCTTCACGGGCAAGCGCATAACGAGCACCGTGACGGCAACTCCGCATCTCACTCTAGAAGGGTTGTTAGCATCGATAGCTTTGCTGCTTGTTCCTCTGGGTGTAGCGGCATTCGATAATCGGTTTGTTCACTATCACCGAATTATAATCGTTATAGGTTTATTACTAGCAGCGCTACCGCTGCTAGTAATACTTGGATTTTGGATCATTCTCGGAGTATTGCATTATTTCGAGCACTGCGAGGATACGAAAGCCTTTAATTTCTTCCGTAAGGATCAAGAGGTTGAAACTACCACGGATTCGATAGAGCACGGTGAACCAACTTCAGTGGAGTTTGAACACTTTTTTCGGAAAATTCTTAAGGCATCCCTAAAAGGCGGCCGACGCTGCGTATTGGTGCTAGATAATCTCGATCGAGTTGATGAGAACGACGCACGCTCCATATTTGCAACGATGCAAACCTTCACTGGTTCTACGGCGCGGACAGCCGACGACGAGTGGAGTGACCGAGTATGGACTCTGATTCCCTACGACAAGAAAGGTCTGGATCACCTATGGGATTTGCAGCCACGAGATCCGGCAGAGGAAGCTATCACGAAGGTTGCTGCAATTTCGAACTCGGGTGTAGCGGATGACTTTTTAGCAAAGCTCTTTGCAGTTCGATTTTTGACGCCTCCGATAGTTTTAACCGATTGGCGACGCTATCTTACTGAATTGTTGAACGAGGCCTTACCAGATCGATCACCTTTGGAACATCGTAACGTTGTGCGTCTTCGTGCGCTTTATCCCGCTGCTTCGCCAGCGGGACGAGTAGCACAAGAAGAGCCGACCCCTCGTCAACTTAAGCAGTACGTGAACTCGATCGGAGCTATTCTTCGACAGCGGAGCGACGTTCCGCTAATTGATGTCGCGTATTTTAGTCTTCTTCAGCGTGACAGTGTTCCGCTCATCGGCGAGTTGACGAAGGATGGAGCTATCCCTCACGGCTCACTTGCATATCTATTGAGTAATTCTGTGCGAGAGAACCTCATAGCTATTCATTTCGGGACCGAGGCTGCAATTGCCAATCAAATGCTGCTTGGACGTTCACTCGATGTGGCCTTGAAGACGGATAACACGGATGAACTCACAAGCTTGTCCAATCGCTATGGCTTCTTGGAAGCTCTTGACGCTCTTGACCTATCTGGTTGGGCTCAGGACGGAGCTGTGGAGTTGTCACGCGCTGTAGCATCTCTGAGCAAGGCTGGTCTTCTCACTAGGGATGTCGCAGGCGATTGGATCGACGATTGTCTACTTAAGGCGGTCTCTCTCGTAAAGTCCTGGCGGTTAGCAGACACAGAATCTGGAATTGGAATCGGTGCAGTTACCGGTCTTGTGCTAGAAGATAGTGTCAGATCAGCACTCTTAGAAGCAATCGAGCCTTTGAAAGGAGACGCACAAGGGACGGCCAACTCAGCACTTGATGGCCTAGTAGGACTGGTTGATTCACTTACTCCAGAATCTTTTTCAAATTTGCGGGTTCGACTAGATGTGCCTGACAACCAGTTTGTGCCAGCGTTGGCTTATCTGCGCTCCAAAACCGATAATAAAATAGCTTGGGAGATAATTCAGCCAAAAGCAACTCCAGCTGAAGTCAACCAAATGGTCATTGCCGGAACTTCGGCTCCCAATCCTCAGCCAGCGGCACAAGCACTTGAAGTCTTGATGGCTCGTCCTGACCGATTTGATCCTGAAGTAGTGCTGACAGGATGTTGCGACTTTCTTAGAGCAAGCGAAATGACAGATGGTGTTCAGCTTCAAGGTGTCTGTAGTGCTATTGATATGGTTCGATCTGATCAGGGTCAATCTATTTTACAGCAGCTCGCCAGCGATGGAAGTCGTACACACCAGTTCGCTGTTGCCGTAACTAAAGATTGGGAAATCGCAGCGGCTTCGACGTCCATGCTCCTTCTGAGTGTTCAACTGAGTACGACTGAACCTCAGGTCTCCCGTAGTTCTGCAGCAGGGATATTAAAGCTAAGAGAGATATTGTCGAATCCGACAACTGACACGAAGATCGCTGATGCTCAGAGTCGATGGCTTATCGAGCACTCATCTGAAGCATGGGCACTTCTTATGAGGCAGTTGAGTGCCGGAGTTGGGAACGAGCCATGGGTGAGCTACCAGATTCGCGCACTTCGTGTTGATTCCAATCTTGTTGTGACAGCGACCGAGTTTGCTGAATCCTTCGACGTACTAAGGCGTGCGTTAGGAGAGGAAGGATTTCGGAGTTTACTGGGTGAGATATTAAAAGAGCCGAAAAACCGAGTTGCAGTCACAACCAATTCCCAGAATCCCGAGCTTGCCCATGAGGCTGTCCTGTTCGCCTTTGGCGAACCGGGTTGTTCAAAGGCTCAGCCAGGCATATCTAGATGGGCAAATCACATACTCAGCAAGGCTTCGCAGGCTGATTGGGAGAGTTCGTTGAGTGTGTTGGCTGGAGGACCGTTCGTTCAACTGGGGTTGATCGTTAGCTCTTTGTCTAAGCCTCCAGTTCTTGGCGGAACCCTGGACAATGCTATCCGGTCACATGCGAATCTGTTGATCGCGGGCCAGATAGGATGGACGCCGTCGTCTGAAGAGTTCCTGAAAGTGGTGAGCCTTTTAGACAAGGACTTACAGGGTGTGTTGGCAAGTCACTTGTGTGCAAACTTGGAAGGCAAGGAAGGCGCAGAGATCTCGGACAAGTTCTTTGAAGTGTACGGTGCTTTCTTGTCTGGGCAGCGTTTATTTCGTATTCACGAGAAACTTCCGAATGTCGTTGAACGGCTTGTGGCAGGTGACCGTTGGGAGGCCCTCAAATGGTTTGTCGGAGTCGCTCAAAAGCACGGTGACACGCTGAACCGAGACAACCGTGGAGCTGCATTCGATGTACTTCGACGTAAATCTATCGAAAGGGTGGATGCAGAGGGGGATGCGACGCCAGTGCCGTTGACGGACCTCCTGAAATTGCTAGGTGGAGATTCTGCTAAAGAGGTAGACAACAACATACAGCCCAATTTCGAGAGCTGAAATAAGGCCAGCCTCTTAAAAACCCAGCTCATGATTGATAATCTTGGTCCATGAACGGGCGTGTAGTCCCCCAACACCCTCGGAATGACGTTTGACGACCCATCGGCCACCAATAGTCCGAGTAGCTGCACAAAGATCATACAGGAGTTTCAACAATCCAAGCAACAGTGGTACCAAGTACTTACCTGTTTTAGGGCGGTTTTCCTGATCTGCAAAGACTATCAATATGGTAATCGTCTAACTAAACTCAATGTGGGCAAGTTACGGTGCGCGTTGGGCTATTTCAGTCAGTGCGCATGTGATATTCTTGAACAAGATTTATGTCTACAAAACGAGAACTCCACATCGGCAATCAGCTTGACCCAGCAACACTCGATTCACTGGCTGACTTTATCTGTGGAGACGACGAAACACGGTTTCCTGTCTATCGCACTTCGTCTAACTTAACTCGCTTCTTTACCAGTGTAAATATAAACGCAGTGCATGATGGGTCTACTCGAAAATGGTGGACACTGGGAATCCTGACGCAGTTGACACCATTAGAGCTCGAGAAGATCATTCTACGAATTGTGGACCTACGAGAGTATAAAGGCAACAAGGAGCAACTTGGCCTCGCTGTTCGAACCATGAACGACATACTTGTAATGGATAATCTCGGAATTAATTTTGTCAGTTCAAGACCAGTGCTTACCGATGCGACACCAATAAATATTGACATAAGCGATTTGACGAAGGTACCTATAGCTACTGACGAGTCATCTTTTCTTAAACAACAGTTTAGTGATGTCATTGATTTAGGCGAGCTGAAACTTGACGCAGTAATCACCGGATTTCTTCAGGCTAGAGTTGATGAAGTTCAAGCGTGTCCCCGTGACAAGGTGCCTCTCGGGACAATTTTTTTACTAGGTAGCACACTTGAAGGGATTCTTATCGCAGTTGCTACTAAAAACCTGCCAAGTTTCATGACTGCGAAAGCTGCACCTAAGGATAAGTCAGGGACCATTCTCAAGGTCTATGACTGGAAGTTAAGTCAACTAATTGATGTCGCTCAAGAATTAGACCTACTCAAGCTTGATGTGAAAAAGTTCAGCCACGAGCTACGGGATTTTCGTAACTACATCCACCCATACCATCAAATGTCATACCAATTCAGCCCAGATCAGCATACTGCTGACATATGCTGGCAAGTTTTCAAGGCCGCATTCGCTCAACTTAAGGTAAATAGCTAATTGCGATTTGCGACTTGTTAGTGGGCAGCAGAGTGACTGCATGAGCGCCACAAAGACTTCAGTACTGGAAACGCATAAGAGATTTGGTAGTCCTAACCGATACCTATGAGATACTCTTGTTACCTATTCGGCACATGATTGACGCTGCTGAGATCTATTGATTTTAAAATGCCAGGACTTGAAATTATCGGTCCTTGCTTTCAAATAAGGCATATGGGTGCCAGTTCGCTTCAAGAGTCCCCGAAGAGTCCCCAGAGAGTCCCCAGAGAATCAAAACCGCAACGATTCCGATTGCAAGAACCCCGACGACCTGACCAGATGTCTCGTTCTTAGCTGCAATCATTACAGCATCGGTCATAACTGTGATCTCAATATTTCCCGGAAATGGTATGACACTTTCTACCACTTGCGCGATAGTGGAACCCTCTGGAGACTCCAACCAACTAGCGAGCTTAATGTCGGTAAAGGCCGTATCTTGGAGTAACTCTTTCGCAATTTCTTGAGCACCGCGAAGGTGCCACCCGTACGAGTGTGTTGAGTACCAATTTCTCAGGTAGGTCTGCAACTTGATTATTTCGGATTGTTTCATTTGCTATATACTCCTATTATTATTGTGGGTACAAGGTCGGCAAAGCCTTAGCCGACATATTTAACAATACAGGTAGTAATATAGCTGCTACCTCAACTTATAGATATGGTGTAAGATTGCAACATAATGGGAAAGAGAGTGGGAGTACTGTCAAATGGAGAAGGCTAGTGAGAGTACATCACCTCGACTTAGAACTGTGGATCTAATTGAAATCGGGAGAAAGATAGAGCCAGAACTTACAGAGAGAACGCTGGAATATTGGAGAAACCAAAATCTTCTGCCTTCGCCAGTGCGGTCCAGCCAGGAAGGCAAGCGACCAATATGGACCTACCCTGATGAAACTACAGACCAGCTGAGGACTCTCTTACGCCTTCGTAAAGAGTCCAGGGATCCTAATGTGCTTCGAGCTGCACTCTGGTTTGAGGGCTATCCAGTCAAAATGACTTATGTCCGTAAGTCAATCGCTACATACCTCCGTCAACTCCAAGCGACGTTTGAAAAGGAACTGGAGAAGCGGCGTCCGCAAGTCGCTGATGAGAGTGAGGCGAGTTGGTTTGCTATTGAACAAGTTGCATCCAAACTTGCACGGAAGCGACGCAAGGGGTTGCCACGCTTAGCTCGCCAACCACAGGCGGATCGGATTCAGGCCGTCGCTTTGATGCTCGGTCTTCTGTTCGGGAATCCTTCTGCAATGCAGCACTTAGAGCATGATGCACCATCAGTCGAGCGCCTAATCGGACTTGATCAAGGACGTCGAGCCCGGCCAGCAGGCATTGGCCCGTGGTTAGATCGATCACCTGAGGAAGGATTGGAGGTGTTTGCTCGCGTGGGAAACCTGTCCCGCTTGATTGAAGTCATTGATATTGCGTCTGACGAGGAGTTGCAGCTGGCAGCCACGTTCTCTCGAAATCTGTTGGACGGAATGACAGCGTTCTCGAAGATCGCTGATGCTTTTGTGGGCGTGGACAATACTTCCGGTTTGGCGGGCATAGAACCACTCCAAGGAAATGCCTATACTGCTGTTGTAATTCTTCCGCTTTTCGTCTCGATTCTCCGCTCTGCCGCGCTCGTCGAGAATCTGAAACAGATTGTTCATTCGTATCAGACGAATATAATTCCGCTAGAGCAACAGGCAAAGGAATTGGCAGCATTGTCTGAAGACGATCGGATCCAGCGTTTAAAAAACCTTTCGGAACTCCCATTTGCGGAGCAGCTCCGCATCAAGCGGCTTATTGTGAAGTACAGCGAAACCCCTTGAACAGAGTTTGGAGCTTCGTATAAGGTTTAGCTTGGTCGTACACATTCGGTGATCCCGTCAAACAAGCGGTGCTGTAGACACTCGATGATGGCGTAAGGTTGGGGTAGCTGGCCTATCCTCTGTGGCCTAGGGTGGCTGGACACGGCGCTTTAATTGTGATAGTTATAGTTACGTGGCAAAAACAGTGCGCCAATACGACAACGAGCGGATCGCTTCGCTGGAGGCCGAGAACGTCGTCCTTAGGTCCGAGCGTGACGAGTTGTCTGCCAAAGTGGATGCACTCACAGCCAAGATCGTCGAGCTAACCAAACAGGCTTTCGGGCGTCGCTCCGAACGGGCGAAGATGGCTCAGGATGTGAACGCAGAACCAATAGGCGCCTTGGAAGAAAGTAGCGACCCTGAGCCTGATGAGGTGCCAAGGCGCAAGAGAGGTCAACAACTCGGGCACCGCGGCCATGGTCGACGCAGCTATGACCACCTACCACGCGTACAACAGATCCATGAGCCCGATTCCAAGCTGTTGGTCTGTGGGAGCTGTGGTGCGCCTTATGCGCCTTTCGGAGAGGAACGCTGCGAGGAGATCGACGTCGAGGTGATAGTCCGGGTCATCGACCATATCCGTCCGACGTACCGGAGAGGATGTAACTGCAAGGCGACCAAGGGGGTCGTAGCTGGCGCACCACCAGCGAAGGTAGTTCCAAAAGGTAGGCTGTCGGCTGGGTTCCTCGCCCATATCGTGGTGGCGAAGTTTCTCCTTGGGCTCCCGATCAACCGGGTATGTGCAGCACTTGCGATGCAAGGGGCCAACTTCGCTCCTTCGACTCTGGTGGGAG
>NZ_JXYS01000068.1 GCF_000949295.1 Acidithrix ferrooxidans | reverse complement strand
ATATTGACATGGTATCCCTTGTCTATGACGTAGCGATATGCTCTTTTGTAACCTTGAGCTTTGTGTTCTAGGACAAACGTTCTAAGGAATTGCGTGATCTCTTCGTCTAGATCTGCACTTTTGCGTTCAGGTGCTACGGTACGCTGCGTAGAACGATTTTGACCTGCTACTTTGCAGGCTCGTCTCTTTAGAAACCCCGAATCGTATCTGTAGTTTGTGAACTACCATACGACGACGATTCGGGGTTAGAAGTTTCTTATCGTCACCTCCTTAAGCATGGAGACATCAAGAGTTAGGTCGGCAACGATGCTCTTTAGACGACGGTTCTTTAGATTCAAGTTCCTTGAGTAAGCTTTACTTTGGTTCCCTTCAATGCAGCGTAGGTACTCTTCCATCGGTGCCAGGTCGTCTCGGTAAGTGCAGCGCCTTAGGGCTTTTATGGCAAAGCGGCAACTTCACTTATGGTTGCACCGTCATTTAGCATCTTGTCCCCTTCGGCGATCTTCTTGCGCACCTGCGCCCTGCTTACCTTGAGTAGAACGGGTATGCCTTTTGGACTTCACAATAATTTCCTCCATCTACATTATGGATACAAAGCTCACATTAGTAGCGGATCAATTAAATGGGGGCCTTCCACTCATTGTGACGAACCAGTCGCCCACGTCGATCTCGATAACTAACCTTCCATCGTTAAATTCAGAGTTCCATCAAAGTTCCCATAGATATTTTGATGTACCCAGCATTTCGAGTCAACTATCACCACAAATGCTTCTGTTGTGATTGTGGATTTGTTTGTTACAAAGTTGGTGGTAGCGAGAGATGTCCTAAATAGTAACGAACCAGCCACATTTTAAAGATTTGATCTAAACAATCAGTTCGCCAGAAAGCTCAAATTCCATCAAATATCGTGCTTTTAGGGGTATTGACATCCGTCTCTGCTGCGCTAATGCGTACCCCGCAGAACCGATTGGTTCTGCGATAATGGAGCCTCCATTAAACCCGGGGCGTATCACTACCCTTGATTCTGGAATAGTTCTACGAAAGATCTTCTTTTGACTTGGTTGTTGTAATCGGTCAATGATTTAATTCGGCAATTTTTTCAATGTATCTATTTTAAATAGCGGAGTCTATCGTCTAAAGATTTGATGGAAGATTTTAAGTGATGAATACATCCGAAACTGCAGCTAAGGTCCTTCTTGAAGCGGGCGATAGCGTATCATTTACCAAGACAATTAGTGAGTCTAATGTCTACATGCTCGCTGATATAACACTTGACTTTAGCCAAATGCATACCAATGAAGAACTTATGAAAACTACGCCATATAAACGGCTTCTAGTTCATGGTGTTTTAACTTTTGCACTTGGATCAACGGCTTCAGCCTTGATTCAGGTGCAGGCACACGCTACCATTCCGAGCCTTTACTATGGGTATGATTGGTTGAGATTTCTAAAGCTCGTTTATTTTGGTGATTCAATGACTGCAAACTGCAGGGTTGACTCAGTTGACGATCATGAGATGAAGTCGTTCGCGACGATAGAGATATTTAACCTGCATGACCAATTGTGTGTAGTGGCGAAGCATATTCTTAAGTTTTTGCCAATATGGGCATTTTTGATCTGGAAGCCTTCGGTGGACTGACGCCAGAATATTCATTTTGCCAATTTCGCTGTTTGTGAGCTCTTTGGCCTAACTCTGCCGTGGCTGCACTACGGAAGACAGACAACGTTGGAAAGGGGAAACAAAGGCCAGATATGGAGAGTATCGATTTATCAGGATTTTGCTCGGGTGTTCCTTTTTTTTTTGATAATCCTTGCTAACTCTGCATTTCTAGGGCAATTTCCTTGCATCAACCCTTCAGGGAAGAATATTGATCGCTCTAGCCGCGACAACGATAACAGTTATCATGGAGACGATCGACTCCCCGGTCATGAGCATTTTGGCAAAGGATGTTAGGGGCATTGTGTCTGTGGGGCTAAAGGCTGTTGCATTGGTGAATGCGACGTAGACGTAATCGATCAATGTGGGCCTCCAATTTGGTTTAGCAAATTGTGGGTCTGTCATCTGAGGGAAAAGAAAGTCAGGGACGGCCTCATGATGGACAGCACGTTTGGCTGGTCCGCCTCGATCTAACTCCCAAAACCAAAGTCCAAAGACGATTGCATTTGTCAGCCATATTGCAACTGCCGAATAGACCAAACTTCGTCCGGAGATCTTCGATGCATCGAGAAGCCTTTGAACCAGGAGAATCACAGATGTAATATTGGCAAAATTTACAAGTGCTATAAGTGAAATAGCTAGGTATCTAAGAGCCTTAGTTTCGTGGTGTTCTCGAAATGGATTGAAGATTGTGAGTGGTACGATGAGGACGATTTCAAGGGCGGGAATTAGATACCGAGGACCATAGATGAGAGTCTGTGGAAGGACGACATAAAGTGCGATTGCAACTAAGAGGGCGATCGAAGCTGGCCAACGGGGTTCTTTCGAAATTATTGGATCATTGGAATTCTGGTGAGGCGATGGACTCTGGTTCACTTGATGTTTTCATCTCTGATCAATTGGCGATTGCTATCTTTGTGTCAATATCGTTTGCACATCGATGCATGGAATGTTTCGCTCTGGCTGTTAGGGCAGATTTAATACGACTTTGAACCATTATAGATAAGGCTATATTGGAAATAATTTAATAGCGGCAGATATGTGGCCTTTTGGCGCCTTTGCTCTGAGAAATCCGACACCTTGCTTTTTACGCTATTGTGAGCGATCTAATTGTTTGGCCTTCCTCATGGGTTGTTAGGCCCCTCTTTGCCGGTAACTTATCTTTTGGCGCCCATTTTATTAGCGCCATTGAAGAGTCTGATGGGGTGTAGTTATGAGGAGAAATTACCCGATTCTCCCAGTTCTGGATTTTGCTCCTTGCCCGTGAGCGCGCATCAACATGATCGAGAGATAGTTCTTTGCAAATGCTAGAGAGAAAAATTATCAGATAACAGCTGTGACAGCTGTGATTTCAGAACGAGCTGGTTTGATAGCTGAATCATCAAAAGTAAATGAGTGAACCCAATCCAACTAAAGGAGGCGGGCTCAAGGTCTTGGAATCTGGCCCCAGCAAGCATCATGGATGGTGAAATACGCTTAGCATTTTAGCCATTTAAAGACGTCAAGGGCCTTCGTAGACTGTACCTGGATTAAATAAATATGATAGTTAGCCTTTGGAAGTATTATTTGACTACTTGGTCTGCTTGGTCTCCGCTATTGTTTGAGTGGTAGCATCTCGAACAATAGGAGATATCGGATTTTGGCAAGCACTAGATGTCGAGCCCTAGATGTTGAACTGGTTGTATATCTGTTTATTTTAGATTCTGCTTTTGGGAGTCGCTCTTATGGAGTGTTGATAAGGAGATTGGGCCCCTTGAGGGGTCGTAATAACTTGGTGCGAAGGATTCTTGAGCAAAGGCTAACTATAGTGTGATGGTGTTTTTGCCGATTGCTATCTGGTTAGGTGCTTTTTAAATTTAGGACATTTCTTTATTTGATATTGATTTCGCGTAATGATGGTAGAAACAGATTTATCAGGGGAGAGAGTCGGTCTTAGTTGCAGCGTTGGACAGATGATCAAGAGCTTCGTCAAGTAGCCTCCGATACATGTGAGGCTTTGGTGGTGAGTGCGAATTTTGACTTCGCAGTCATATATGCCTACGATAAATTTAGACTCGCATTTATCAAGGTAGGTACTTCCCAGCGGGGTTCCTTGGGTTTCGGAATTGGCCTGTTTGATTTCATGCCAATACAGGCAGAAGGCAACTTTTTGACAGAGTGGGTGAGCGAAGCCTTCCCAAGATCAAATCGGATCATCAATCTATCAGAACATCCGAATTCGTCCAAGGATGGCCAGATCTCTTTACTGACTGTTCCGTTTTTTGATAACGCTCTAAGTGGTAGTCTGCTGGGCGTATTGGTTGCGAAAGTAGACAAAGGTAGCCAGCTGCAAGAGTTGACTAAATTCATAACCTATCGAGGCGTTAGACGCCTGTCTCTCTACTTGATGGATATGCAACGCAAAGATCATTTTGTGAGGCAGGGCCACCATCTAGAGGTTTTAGGTGGTGCCATCCAAGGCGTTGTGGATGCAGAATTTGCATTCGATAGCCTGAATAAGATCTGCGAGCAGGCGGCTCTAGGAGTGGGCGCAGACTCAGCGAGGATTATCGTTGCCGACAATGAGACTCACCTGGCGACGATTGAAGCCTCTTATGGACCGCTTGGTGGTGTAGTCGGACGCCAGCGATCGCTCGACGAAGGAGTCGCTGGCGTGGTTCGAAAGACCGGCAAGCCTGTGATCATCTTTGACCTTTCAGCTAGACGTTGTTGGCCAAATGAAGTTGCCCTGTTGGATTATTTACATAGTGTACAATCTGGTTCCCAATCTGTTATGGCCGTTCCGCTGATGGATGAATTTGCTTCTTGCATTGGAGTTATCGGACTGCTTTCTTCTAATAAGGAGAGATTTGATCTCTTTGACTTGGATGTGATGACTCAGTTTTCCAGAGTTATCAGCGCCGCGATTTTGAAGTTGCGCTTGCGCAAGCAGGCCATGCGTCGTGAACGCGAGCTTGAATCACTGGTTTTGATGGCGCAAAAGCCCCAAGAGATCACCTCGCCAAAGGCCCTAGCAAGTCGCATAGTTGACTCACTGGCAAGTCATGGTGAGTTTGGCAAAGTTGAAGTAGAGGTGGCTTTTGATGGCGACCACGCAGCTCTAAAGTCAGATTTTGCTGACGCGGATTCCGTAGGCCCCAATGATAACCTTGCCCCTGAGTCGCCCTCTCTGCATGAGTCCAAAGTTATAAGTATTTCAGGTCCAAATGGATCAACTATCTCGATATCGGTTTCGCCAATTTCAAATCGAATAGGCCCGAGCCTTCATTTTGTCGAAAACTTTTCTAAGGTCGTTGCCTCTGCTTTGAATGGCGCAGTTCAATCTCGAGTCAGCCAAGAGTTGAGACTGCAAGCGGAACGAGAGGCAGAGGTCTTTCGTTCTTTGACCCAAAACTTACAAGATATGGTTGCTATAGTCAATGTCTGTGGCGTCGTTGAGCTAGCGTCTCCTTCGGTCGGACGAACATTAGGAATTCCGGGCGATCAAATTGTTGGTCGAAATTTATTTAGCATGGTCGGAGCGGACGAGAAGATTAGAATTGGCAGGTTTTTTGTCGATTTTTTAGATAATTTTGATTCGATGTCTGACGAAAGCTTAGAGCTGGAGACCCTGACGGTCAAGGTGCCTGGTCGTGGTGGAAGCGATATTCACTTACAGTTGAAGGCGTCACCAAGATTTGATTCTGGTCGAAAAATCGATGGGTTCTATCTCTCTGCTACCGATATTACTCATCGCGTTGAACTTGAAGAGATGTTGCGACAACGAGCCCTTCGAGATGAATTGACCCAGTTGGCCAATAGAAGCGTTCTCTTGGACCGGACAAAATCAGCAATTGATTCACAGCGTCTTAAGCAGTTGACGGTTCTCATTTTTATTGATTTGGATGGCTTTAAAGCCGTCAATGACTCAAAGGGTCATGCATATGGCGACCTTGTGATCATCGAAGTTAGCAAGAGGCTAATTGATTTGATTCGACCCGGAGACGTTGCGGCTCGAATTGGTGGAGACGAGTTTGTAGTATTGTTGAGTCGAATTCGAAGCGTTTCTCAGGCCACCGATATTGCCGAGAGAATCCTAGCGGGGATATCGGCTCCAATATCTATAGATGGGGCCGACCACGTGATTACTGCTAGCCTCGGGGTGGCCTTTTCGCGAGATAAATCCGTTACTCCAGCAGATCTGTTGCGCGAATCAGACCTAGCCATGTATCGTGCCAAATCATTGGGTAAAGCCAGGGTGGAGGTATTTCGTCCAGCCTCTAGATCCGACGCAAATCTTCTCTCCGACCTTGATTTGGTGGTTGAGCTGCGGCGAGCTGTGGAGAGAAAAGAGATCTTTCTTCAATATCAGCCAATCTATAGGGCAGATACGAGAAAAATAGAATCCTTTGAAGTTCTGGCTCGATGGCGCCATCCTCAAAGAGGAATAATTCCGCCTGACTTATTCATACCAAGTGCAGAGCGGAACCACGTTATAAATCTATTGGGCTGGTCTATTCTCGGCGATGCACTTCAAGAACTTGCTAAATGGCGATCTATGAAGCTAAACACAACCTTCGCAATTAACTTTTCACCACTTCAATTCCTGGAGCGTGACTTTTCTTTCAAGTTGAATCGCCTCCTAGCAAAGTTTGGGCTTTTGCCCAACGACGTCGTAGTGGAGATTACCGAAGGTAATCTAGCACTTCAATCTGACCAGTTTTTAGAGAAGGTGGACGGATTGAAGCGCCTTGGGTTTCTGGTTGCCCTGGATGACTTTGGAGTAGGAAACTCGACCATAGCTAATTTGCGAGATCTTCCCTTTGACATTTTGAAGATCGATAAGAGCTATGTCCAAAACTCCGATTCAGGATCTAAAGCCGCAGCTATATTGCCAGCGCTGGTGGAGATTGCAAAAGCATCAAAGTTGGCGACAGTTGCCGAGGGAGTTGAGACCCAGGCGCAGCTAGAGAGGGTTCAAGCCCTAGGGGTTGACTTTATCCAAGGATACTTTTTCGCAAGGCCGATGGATCCAGATGAAGCGCTCTTTCTTGCAAAGGAGGATTGCGCCCTAAAGGTGACCTAAGTAATGCTCGAAGAGACCGGTCTCCTTTGTAATTGCTAATGCGAAGATTTCTTTTCAAGAGTTTGGAAGAGTTTGGTCATTTTTGAATGGTGGGGTTGGAGTCGGATGTGTTTGACCTTTGGTAGTGGTTCTACCACTTTTATCTGCTGGTGATCTCTAAGTAGTATTTAGATCTTGGCGTTGGGCTGTGGAAATAATTTAGGTGGAGCTACTTTATCCAGATTCACTCTTGTTCTTTCTTTTGGAGATAACTAGAAGGAGCTTTCTAAGTGAGGTTGCCCGTGGGTCACCCCCGGCGCTTACTGCTTCGCGGTACCTTCATCGAGGTTTTTGAGCCAATTTACTTCTCTTGCTCCCATGTCAGTTGATGGCGGCGTCTTCGTGAATGGCCAAATTTCGCCGGCTATACCTCGGAAATTCATTTCAGCAGAGAGGGCGGCAAGGATTGAATAGAGACCCAGATTGATTCTTTGAATGACCACGAACGATGGCGATACATTTAGGTACTTGGCGATCGGTGCCTTCTGGTTGAAGGTATGGGCGAAGAGGCGTGATGTGTAGTCCTCGTTGAAGGCGAATTTGTTGTTGTCCATAACCGACTCATAAAATGGGACAAAATGGTCATAGATTTGCTCGACATCAAGGTCGCACGATTCAGAGAGCAATCCAGCCGATTTGATCGATGCGCTAAAAGCCACTGGATCCTTGTCGATTACCATTGCAATAATCAGATGTTCAAAGATCTCGATCTCTTGCTTTCCGAAGTGTTTGGTCAATCCGAAATCTAAAAAAGTGACTCGGCCATCTTCTCCAAAGAGGTAGTTGCCAGGATGGGGATCTCCGTTGAATGACCTAAGTTGATATAAACTTCTAAAGACAAATCGAAATATTGTTTCACTGGCCAGATCCTTGGCCTCTTGGTCGTATTCTTGGAATTTTGAAAAGCTGACCCCTTCTCCAAGTTCGGTAGTGAGTAATTTTTCGGTTGAATAGTCTGCAATAACTCTCGGTATGACTATTGTTGGGTGGCCCTCAAAGAAGTTAGCGAATTTTCTTTGATTGGTGGCTTCGGCCTTGTAGTCAAGCTCTTCTAAGATGCGATCCGCGATTTCGTCTATCATCGAATCGGTGTCCATCGATGGATATCCCAATTTTAGCCCCTTTGCTATGAGGCGGAGATTTGATAGGTCTGCGGTAATGGTATTTTTGATTCCGGGATATTGAATCTTTACTGCGACGGCTGCTCCATCTGATGTAACGGCACGATGAACTTGCCCAATTGAAGCAGCGGCAATTGGCTCTGGATCCCAAATTGCAAATACGCCATCGGGACCATCTCCAAGTTCCTGTCGTATAATCTCGTCTACCAACTCCTTTGACATCGGCGGGACGCTGTCTTGGAGTGAGCTAAATGGTGAACGTAGCTCGAGAGGAATTGGGGTTGATACGTAGCTTAGCATTTGACCGAATTTGGTCATAACGCCTCTCATCGAACCTAGCTCTTTTGCCACATCATTGATAGTTGTTATCTGTCGAGACCTGTCGATTGGCACACCAGGCTCGTGTGCATTAAAGGTAGCTAAAGCCTTTTCAGCGATTGTTCGGCCTGCAACCTTTGAACCCATATTGACGAGCTTGCTTAGACGTCGTATCCGTGATGAGTTCAAAGGAGGCTTCATCGATTTGAGATGATCTTGCTAGAGGAGACTTTCATTATCTGCTAATTCGCAAATCGTTTTGAATCAATCGATGCATAGTTGGCCACGTTTCGATCGATCGACGCTGTCTCTTCGAGCCGATCCAGTGCCTCTTGTAGTAATGGCCCAGGAATGGCGGCGGTCATCTCCGAAGATGGCATCGAGGTTCGGGTTCGCGAAAGCATGCATCCAAACGATAGCGCTATCTCCCCTAGCTCTTTGGCGATAGCCACGATATGACATTGGGGTTTTCCCTCGATCCTAGCGGTTGGAAATGCGTCTCTAAAGATCATTGCAGAGCGCGCATTCAATCGCAGAAAAACGACATCAGGAACGGAGCTTGAAGAGGAGAGCGGCTCGTAGATTACCTGTGCGGGTTGGGTTGTAACGTGCTCTATGGTGCCGAAGTCAGATTCACTGACCCAGCCCGAAGTTACTAGAGCACCGACATCTGATTTTGTTGCAGCCACGGATAGTTCCAAGAAACCATGGGTAAAAGAGCCGACCGAGCAGTTTGCATGGTCGGCTGCAACTGTTGCGAAACGCCTTTCCACCGCGTGCATCCAAAATACACATCCAGCGGCGACTCTGCCGGTGCGTCCATCTTCTGTGGGCAGTGGCATCTCAATGTCGAAGAACTCCTGCGATGGATCGACCCTATCTGAAAAACTTATTCCGATAGGTTCTACATTTAGATGGAGCGTACTTTTGAGTTTTGAAGCGGCGTTTTGCATTTCTATCATTCAATTGAGTCTAGATCGTAATTAAAAGGTAATCGGGACTGATTTGTAGTTGGCGAGTCAAAATTACTTGATCAATTCACTGACTAGTAACGTCATCGACGCTTCAGGACTCTCCGGACGGTGGTGATTTGATCATTGATCACCTGGTTCGACTATGAAGGCGCAAGTCCTAACTCCGCGATGGCCTGTTGTCGCATGACGTACTTTTGGACTTTGCCTGTAACGGTCATAGGAAATTCGCTGACAAATTTAATGACCTTTGGAACTTTATAGTGGGCTATCTTACCTTCGCAGTAGTCATGGATATCTTTTTGAGTGAGATTAGCCCCCTCTTTGAGTGTTATCCAAGCCATGACGACCTCACCATAGACAGGATCGGGAATTCCAATGACAGAGACGTCCATGATATCTGGATGCGAATATAGAAATTCCTCGATCTCTCGTGGATAGATGTTTTCGCCTCCCCTGATTATCATGTCCTTTGCTCTTCCAACGATGTTGAGAAAGCCGTCTTCGTCCATTATTGCTAAATCGCCAGTGTGCATCCATCGAGCAGGATCGATCGCTTCGGTCGTCTTTTTAGAGTCATTCCAATAGCCGAGCATTACCGAGTAGCCGCGAGTCAAAAACTCTCCAGGAACCCCCCGTTCAACGCAGTGCCCGTCACTGTCAACGACCTTTACTTCCAAGTGCGGAAGTACTCGCCCGACACTTCCAACTCGTTTTTCGATTTCGTCATCCACCTTGGTTTGGGTGGAAACAGGCGAAGTCTCTGTCATCCCATAGCAGATAGTGACCTGACTCATGTTCATCTTGCTTACGACTTGTTTCATGACTTCCACAGGACATGGCGAACCGGCCATTATCCCGGTGCGCAGGCTCGATAGATCGTAGTCGCCAAAGGTCGGGTCTGCTAGTTCTGCTATGAACATGGTCGGTACGCCATAAAGAGAAGTTGCGGTCTCGGTGGTGACGGCAGACAGGGCTGCTTTTGGTTCGAACGCGAAAGAGGGGATTATCATCTTTGAACCGTGCGAGGTGCATGCTAGATTCCCCATCACCATCCCGAAACAGTGATAGTAAGGCACAGGGATTACGACAGAGTCGAATTCGGTATATTTGCAGGTTTCTCCCACGAAATAGCCATTATTTAGAATGTTGTGGTGAGAGAGGGTTGCACCTTTGGGAAAGCCCGTAGTCCCGGAGGTGTACTGGATGTTGATCGGATCGTCAAAGTCCAACTGGTTCAAGATCGAACGCAATTGTTCTCTGTCTCCTTTTGCTCCACTGACCAAAAGATCGCTATAGCTCGAGTCCTCGAAGAGAAAGACGCGACGAAGCCCAGGTAGCCTCTCTTTTACCTCGTTGATCATCAACGAATAGTCTGAGGTCTTGAAGCTGGTCATGGCAAAGATTGCACTACAGCCCGACTGGTCTAGGACGTATTCAAGCTCGAAGGTACGATAGGCGGGATTGATGTTTACAAGTATTACGCCAATCTTTGCGGTTGCATACTGGACGATAGCCCACTCGTAGCGGTTTGGACTCCAGATCCCGATCCGATCGCCCTTGGTGAACCCCTCGTTGAGAAGGCCGAGCGCTAGGTCGTCGACCAGCTTGTTGAATTCATTGTAAGTGAGACGAATTGATTGATGGATCGCTACTAGCGCCTCGCGATCACCGAATCTAGATACGGTTTTTTCTAGATTACTTCCAATTGTCTCGGCCAAAAGGGGTGTTGAAGAAGATCCTTGTTCATATGAAATAGCCACGCCTTTAAATTATCGCCTTTTTGATCGACATATCGTCAAAATTTATATTTTTGGCAATATGTCGATTGTGTCTATTTCAATTTATTTCGATGTCTAACTCACTTTAAAGTAAGAATTAGATTGCAGATATTGCGACTTAGGAAGGTGGTGACAACCTCGAAACTTTACCTCACGAGATTTGTATCTCCAGATTCCTATTTATTCGCCACTAAATTGGCGAGAGCGCCGTTAATTTCGGGGAATTCGAATTTGAAGCCGGCTGAATCTAGGACTGACGGCAGAATTCGCGCCGATGAAAATAGCATCTCTTGGGCCATCTCGGCGCCCAACAGTGCTTTCAGTATCACACTGGGGGCTCCGAGTACTGCCGGACGATGCAGTGCATTTCCAAGGGCGCGCGTAAAGGCTAAATTAGTAACAGGGTTTGGAGCCACGAGGTTGACAGGTCCTTCGATCTCTGGGTGGTCCAAAAGGAAGACGAGAGCGCTCACTTCATCGTTGATATGAATCCAGCTGCTCCATTGAGTTCCAGCCCCTAATTTGGCACCCAACCCTAGTTTGAAGAGGGGGAGCTGTTTGGCAAGGGCGCCTCCTCTTGAATCCAAAACAATTCCGGTGCGAGCGAGTGCAACAGACCAACCATCTTGGTTGATTGGCGCTGCGGCTTTTTCCCAATCGGTGGTTACTTTTGCCAGAAATCCCACTCCGCCAGGGGATTTTTCGTCGAGGATCTTATCCCCCTGGTCACCGTAGAAGCCAATCGCTGATGCTATGACAAATCTAACCTTGGGGACCTCGAGTTTTTCCACCGCCTGGAAGATAGACCTTGTGGCGTTGATTCGAGAGTCATATATCTCCGCTTTGCGTTCTGGGCTCCACCGTTTTTGTGCGATTGGGGCTCCCGCTAGGTGAACTACTGCATCGAGGTTGGATAGACCAACTCCTGAGAGTTCAGCGCGATCGATTTCCCAAGAAACGGTGTTTCTTTCAGACGTGGTACCTCTTTTTGCAATTAGTACTTCGTCACCCCTAGCCTTGAGGGCGCCATTTAATTTTTTTCCTATGAGCCCCGAGGAGCCAGTTAGTAAAATCTTCAATTTATCTCTACTCCTGATCTAAATTTCATAGTTACAGATGAAGTTTTTATCATCCATCAATTGTTTGATTATAATAATTCCACTTTTTGGTCGAAATTATTTTTCTAGATATTTGCTTCTTTATCTGACTTGATATATTGCTCTAATTTTAGAATTTGCTCAATATTTTGACTTATAGAAGCATAGCTATCGCCGCTCTTTAACGAAAATCATATGCTAGAGATTGATATGCTGTGAATCAAGCGAGGTAAATTCTGACCGTTTTGACAAGCCTTAAATATTTTCACAATGGGTTTTGACAGTGGATGTTAATGTACGGTCTTGTCTATCTGGAGTTGCTTTGGCGGATTAATTAGGATTGGTCGTCGACGAACACGTGACGCCGACGTCATCTTCGAACTGGGGGTATGCTAGCTTGCCAAGGGAATCTACTCCAGTTGTATCCAACCATCTGGAGGAAATTTAGGTAAATTAGCAGTGCCTTTAAAGAGATCTTTAGCTTTCATTTTTTATATCAGGCTCTCTGTCTTTCGCCAAATACTGATTATCAACCAAGTAGGATTAGCGTTTATGGCAAGATTTACTGTCGCAGTGCTAAGGTTTTTTCCGGTTATCGATGAAGGATTGATTCATTTATATTTTGCACCTTAATCATTTATAGAATTTTAGTTGCAACCTGGCCGCGAGGTCTGTTTTTATACGCTTTTGCATTCGAATAATGTCACCAGCCATGAACGACATAGTGTTCATTTCTCACCACCTTTTACCCACAACCGATCTAGCACTACCTAATAGCTCTAGTACGGTTTCTTGCCTGAGCAAAAATCAAGTTATCAGAGCGATCCGCTGAACATAATCTTGTCAACTTGACACAACGCATCGATTGCGGATTCAATTTCTTATTTCGAATAAATGTCTTTTTGTTCAAAGATTATGAAGCTAGAAGGACATGACTTGAAGATCAAATCCAGAGGGCTTCAGACCATTGGGTCTTTTTGGGCATGGTTCTATTAAGTCGATGAAATTCATTTGAACCAATGAGGAATCTCCAAGGTCGATGTCACGGTGGATCTTCCAGCTTTGAGGTGATATTTTAGGCCCTTTCTGTGGTCCAGCCGATATATTGATCTTTCTGAGTTGGAGAATCCTGGAGGCGCTGTGGTACCTGATCTAGATACGCTCTATTATCTCAACTAGCTCAACTTTTATTTATTCTGAATTTTGATTTTCCAAGTCGACTCTGATTTGAACTTGGCTTTCTGTGGCCAGGGATCTATCTTAATCTTTGGTAAATTGCCAAAGTCCTTTGATTAGATCTACGGCAGCTGTTGGGTTCGTCAGATGAACTCCGTGGTCAGTATCTGCAATTTCCACCGCTTTTGCCCCAGCAATATTGGATGCGAGATAGGCTGTAGCCTCTTTGTGGCGACTCGGCGCATCGATCCCACAACCTATGATGGTTGGAACTTTTATGAGTGACGGGTCCAAGGGTGGGGTGAGATGGCTCATGGAAGCCATCTCGGCTACCAGGACCGACCCCTCTAATCGGCGTTTTTTTCGAGTGCTGGGTGGAAGTCGCATCCACCTTTCCTCGCCAAGCATTCGCTTCATGAATATTTCAGCGAACTCTTCGCAAAAGTCGAGGTCCAGAGGCTTATCTGGGTCGATTCCGTATGCGCCAGACCTCCTCCAGAATTCCATCCAGGGCAGTGGGCTTTCAAAGGTAACTATTCCAGCTATCGGAGAGATGTTTCGTGCCGATAGGAGTAACGCAATAGTGCCACCGAGGGAATGGCCAAAGATCAGCGATTTCTGCTCTCCAATAACGCTTGCCAAATCTAAAATGTGGTCTTCGATCGTGGGAGGGTTCTGTTGCGAATAGGGATCAACAAGGGCGGACTCTTCATAGCCGCGCCGATCATAGCTTTTGGTATCGAAGCCGAAGTCGACTAATGACCGCGTCATTCTAGAGAATGACTTTGCTCGATCCATCGCTCCGTGCACGAGGATCAACTGGGTCGTTCCCTCGAAGAGAAGTCCTCGTGCTTCTTGGAAAGTTATAGAAAGAGAATCGGATCTTGAAGTCAACACATCCAATAGCCTATTTTATTCGAATGGTCTAAGTGCCCAATTGTTGGATGGGTCGGCTTAGACAATTTTGTTCGACAGGGCTAGTGGCGATCTACATTTGTTTGAAGGGGACCTTGGAGATCGCCATTGATATGGTCTCTTCGGATCTAGGGCATGGTTTTTGCTGTCGTTGCATGGACTTGGCCCTTTTTTAGTTGGAGCCCTTGGGAACTATGTAATCAGAATGAGTTTTCCAATTGGGTTTGGGTGCTGCCAGTAGATATTGCCAATGGAGCCACATTTCGTGACCTTTAGTTTTCTATGGGAATTCGCGCTGCTTGATTTGGCACGAGTACCTTAATCACCAAGTGATAGTCATTTTCACTTTAAAATTGTTTTAAATCTGTATTTTGAATCCGTAATTGTAAAATTACGTGGCCGCAGGGGCCGCTGGATAGTGCTTTACATCTCAAACGTTTTAAATCCTATTAGTTGACTTGCGAAGGTGGATGCCCTTGCGACTTAGGCCAATAAAGCGCTGGATTAGAGCTGCCTCAAAGAATTAAGATTGGGTGTTGCCATAGGGGGCATTGGCGATCTGGTAGCACTCTTCGTGAAAATATTCGACTCGTTGCCATTTGCCATCTTCATAGACGTTGGCGATAACCTGACGTGGTCGCAATTTTGCTGAAAATCTAATGTGCTTGGCGCAAACGGCGCAGTCCGATATTGATCCTGGGTCTACGCCTCTCATTACAGCTCGGCTCGTGCTCGGTGAAACTGTTGTCATCCCATGAGTTTCGGAAGTAAACGAACCGTCCTTTAATATAGCTGCAACTTTTGTCTATATTTAATGGCATTGAAGGCCAGATTTATGGTTTTGGCATGAGATCGTAGATTGTCATACAACAAGTCGAGAAGGGAAAGTGGAAATCCCGCTGATTATTTAAGGCATTATTTATTTAATGCAGGTTTTCGCCTAATTTAACAGCGATCCGAACGAGGTCTCTAAGGTCGGACTCCTCGACCTCGCTTTCTGATGAGATCATAGTGATTTTGTCTTCGAGTTCCAAGGAAAGCTCTTTTGAGCTTGCTCCATCTTTTGGAACGGTTTCACCTTTAACCACGGTTGTGGCCGTAATTAGAACGATTATTGATACTGCGGCGAAAGATCCAAATGCAATTACGGCACCTATGTGGAGCAATATTGCAGAGATAATCATTGAAGCGGTTGCGATTACTGAAATTGTCGCGATTACGAGCCTGAGACTTCTTAGCTTCATGAGATTCCTTTTAGCTGAATTGGAAAATTATTCGTGGGCCATCTACAAAATGATTATAACCATTTCTTTTCTCTAATTTTGTTTTGTCTGGACCATGATATTGCTGGGCCATCACCAGGGACGTCTTTTGCCGACGATGTTTGCGAATCAAGTCCCAAGGTTAGTTCGATGCCATGACTTGTCAATAGGACCCAAAGGAGGTTTCGTCCATGGCTGAGCTTGCCTGTTGGTTGCTTTGGGCGACTGTATGGCGAAGCTTTCATGGCCATTTGGAGATTGGTTAGCCTAGATTTTAACATTGGTGTGATAGTTGACTACCATAGTAAGGTGAGTGAAAAACACATAGATTCGATAAATACGTTTGGTCCAAATTCCTGGCTTGTGGAAGACTACTACGACGCGTACAGGCGTGATCCAAATTCCGTTCCGGAATCTTGGCGCGACTTCTTCGCCGACTACCGAGTTGATTCAAAGACTAGCGAACAACAGACCCAAGAAGACTCCAACCTCTATGGCCAAGGCCATGATGAAACTGGAGCGATAGAAGCAGGTTTAGTAGCAAGAGTTCCCGTAGGTGAGGTCATTTCTGATACACCTATCGCGACTCCTGAAGCAGTTATAACCCCGGCGGCCCCGGTTGGTTTGGCTGTCTCTGATGCTAAATCAAATCAGGGTGCAGTCTTAAATGTCAAGAAACCATCACCTTCACTAGCACCTATAGTCCCACTTTTGGGTGCAGATGTACAAGCTATTCGCGGTAGTGCATCTAGGATCGTTGCAAACATGGAGGCGTCTCTTACGGTTCCAACGGCTACCTCAGTGCGAGAGATACCTGCGAAGCTTCTCGAAATCAACCGAGGAGTGATTAACAATCATTTGGCTCGAAGCTCTGGTGAGAAGATCTCATTTACTCATATCATTGCGTATTCGATAGTCAAAGCGGTTCGCAACTTTCCTGTGATGAACTCTGTATTTTTAGAAGAGATTGACGCTAAAGGAACTCCAGGAGTACAGCGCTCCAAGGAGATCAATATAGGAATTGCCGTAGATCTTGAAAAGTCAGATGGTTCGCGAAGTCTTATGGTTCCAGTAATTCGTTCGGCTCAGGACTTAGACTTCTTTGGCTTCTTCAAAGCCTATGAAGCTCTGATTCGAAAGGTGCGAGCCAATCGGCTCTCTCCGGATGATTTCGCTGGTGCCACTTTGACAGTTACTAACCCTGGCACCATCGGCACGCAACATTCAGTGCCAAGATTGATGCGAGGTCAAGGTGTAATTATTGGCGTAGGCGCAATCTCCTATCCTGTTGGGATGGCGGCTGCAGATCCGACGCTTTTGGTTGATTTGGGTGTATCTAGGACTGTGACGCTTACCTCAACCTATGACCATAGGGTCATACAAGGTGCCGAATCTGGACTGTTTTTGGCATATATCTCTTCACTACTCACCGGCGAGCACGGCTTTTACGAAGAGGTATTCGAGTCAATGGGGGTGCCTTATCCTCCAGTGACTTGGCAGCGGGATCATACCGAAAATGATGCTTCGGATATGATCAAGTTGCGTAAGCAGGCGATGGTCAATCAGCTGATTGATACCTATCGCTCCCGTGGCCACCTCATGGCACGGTTGGATCCCTTGACAAGCAAGTCTCCAGCAATGCCGGAAGAGTTGGATCCAGCCAGATATGGTCTGACTCTTTGGGATCTTGACAGGGTCTTTTTCTCGGGTGGGCTTACCGCCAAGGATAAGATGTCCCTCGGTGAGATCCTTCAGGTTCTAAGGGACACTTATTGTCGAACTATTGGCCTTGAATATATGTACATTCAGGACTCTGAGCAAAAGCGATGGATCCAAGAGCGCGTCGAAGGCGTGGTTAGCCGATTTTCCGGTGCTGAAAAGCTACACCTTCTGGGACGCCTCAATGCAGCCGAAGCGTTCGAGAGATTTTTACATACCCGATATATCGGACAGAAAAGGTTTGGCTTAGAGGGCGGTGAGTCAGCAATCGTCTTTTTGGATCAGGTGCTAGATCGTTCTGCTACCTCAGGCTTGACCGAGGCTGTCATTGGAATGGCCCACCGAGGACGATTGAATGTTTTGACTAATATTGTTGGAAAGAGCTATAGCGAAATCTTTGAGGAGTTTGAGGGTAATTTAGATCCCTCGAGCGTACAGGGTTCCGGCGACGTCAAATACCACAAGGGATTTCATGGTGTATATCGCGGAATGAGTGATAGCCCTATCGACGTTACCTTGTCATCTAATCCATCGCACCTAGAAGCTGTTGACTCTGTTGTCGAGGGAATGGTTCGAGCTAAGCAGGATATAACCAGAAATCGTACCGACTTCCCAATTCTTCCAATTCTTTTACATGGTGACGCAGCCTTTGCCGGCCAGGGTGTGGTGGCTGAGACCTTGAACCTTTCCCAACTTGGTGGCTATAGAACCGGTGGAACGATACATTTGGTCATAAATAACCAGGTTGGATTTACGACTAATCCAGCTCAAGCCCGTTCTTCAAGGTATGCGACCGATGTTGCCAAGATGATACAAGCGCCCGTTTTCCATGTCAATGGTGACGATCCTGAAGCGGTAGCCTCCGTCGCACGATTGGCGACTGACTATCGACAAGCCTTTCATAGAGACGTAGTTGTGGACATGGTCTGCTATCGTCGGTTCGGCCATAACGAAGGAGACGAGCCAAGCTACACCCAGCCGCAGATGTATGAAGTAATTGAGGCTAAGAGATCGGTTCGAAAACTGTACACGGAGTCGCTAGTCTCTCGTGGTGATATCTCGATGGAAGAGGCTGAAGCCTCCTTGGACGACTTTCTCTCGAAGTTGCAGTCTGCCCTGGATCAAACGAGATCGACGGCTCCTCCCAAGCCTACGGAACTTCCTAGGGCACCCCAACACAATGTGCCGATGACCGTAGTTGATACTCGCGCTAAATCGGGAGATATCGACGTCTTGGCTAAGGCTTTGCACTCGTGGCCGTCTGGCTTTACCGTTCACCCCAAGCTATTGCGTCAATTAGAGGCTCGCAGGGATACCCTTGCCTCGGGCGAAGTGGATTGGGCACTAGGTGAGGCGTTGGCATTTGGAACCCTCATGCTTGAGGGCCATGACGTCAGAATGGCTGGTCAAGATTCTAGGCGAGGAACATTTTCGCATCGCCATGCAGCATTGATCGACTATAAAAATGGCGATAATCATATTCCACTGGAGCATCTGGCGGATTTTGTAGATAATGGGGACTCTCTAGGTCGATTTATGATCTTTGACTCTTTATTGTCTGAATATGCCGCTCTTGGCTTTGAATATGGCTATTCAACGGTTCGAAAGGATACCCTAGTAATCTGGGAGGCGCAATTTGGTGACTTCGCAAATGGTGCTCAGATTATCATGGATCAGTTCCTAATCGCCGCTCACGATAAGTGGGATCAGGGCTCTGGTCTCGTACTACTCTTACCCCATGGCTATGAGGGCCAAGGGCCAGAACACTCTTCGGGACGCATGGAGCGTTTCTTGCAGAACTGTGCTGGGGAGAATATGGCTGTCATGAATTTGACTACAGCGGGACAATACTTCCATATGTTGCGTGGTCAAGTAATGAGGACTCAAGCTCGTCCGGTTGTTCTATTTGCTCCCAAGTCTCTACTGAGAGCCAAGACTACTCGTGTGCCGTTGGACGTAGTTCTAAATGGAGCCTTCCAGCCAATAATCGATGATCCGAGCTTTGACGTTGGAAGTGGAAACTCGGCTGAGAATGTAGACCGCGTAGTTCTTTGCTCTGGGAAGATCTCATATGAAGCCATCGCAAAGAGAGACTCGATGTTGAATGAGTCGAACCCCACTTCGACAACGGCTGTCGTTAGAGTGGAGCAATTGTACCCATGGCCAGTCTCTGAATTGGGTTCAATTCTCTCTAAGTACTATCGCACTAAAGAGGTAGTTTGGCTTCAGGAGGAGCCCGAGAACCAAGGGGCATGGAGTTTTGTCCATTCCCAGCTTCACTCGTTGCTAAGGGAAGACTTCCAACTTCGGCACGTTTCCCGGGTACCTTCTGGTTCTCCGGCAACTGGTTCTGCGGCTATGCATGGACTTGAACAGAAGGACCTGCTCTATCGAGCGATTGAACAGTCCGTGGAGACGGCTCTTTTGGGTCGAGTGAAGAACCATCAATAGTGATTTGTTGATACTACCGAGGGATTGGCTTTTCTGTCTCTTTATTGAGGCTATAAGACCTATCTCTCGGTAGCTCATTTTGAATTGATGATCTAGTCTTTAATGTGTGAAACCACAAGAGCTAATACCGCATCGTCCACCCTTTTTACTTATCGATGAGATCCTTGAAATTCGCCCCGGTGAGTATGCCAGAGGTAGATGGCACTTGACTGGCAACGAAGACTTTTTTGGCGGTCATTTTCCAGGAAGACCAACTTTGCCTGGTGTGTTGCAGGTGGAGTCCCTAGCGCAGTTGGGGGCATGTGCCGTCCTAGCTGACGAGCGCTACAAGGGCAAGTTGCCCCTCTTTGGAGGAATCGACCAGGCTCGGTTCCGCAAGCAAGTTGTACCCGGTGATATTTTGGATCTCGAAGTCACTATCGGTCGACTCTCGGCTCGTGCGGGCAAGGGTCATGGGGTCGCATCTATTAACGGGGCGACGACGACTGAGGTGGACATTATGTTCATAATCGCTGATGCCTAGTGCCAAAGTAGACCCAATTCAAGGTTTAGGTAGAAATAGCGAGATCTTTGATCGCGCTATTTCTTTTTTAGGTTGGACGACGGTTAGATAATGCGATTGGCAACCTGGAATGTAAACTCCCTAAAGGCGCGAATCGACCGTGTGGTTGCTTGGCTCGATGACGTTTCCCCAGATGTCCTATGTATTCAGGAGACCAAGCTCGCCCAAGATAAATTTCCCCATGACCTCTTTGTCCAATTGGGTTACGAGTCGATTCACTACGGTCAGGGTCAGTGGAACGGTGTGGCAATTCTCTCGAAAGTCGGAATTGAATCACCGCGATATGGTTTGACCAATGACCCCTCTGGCGAAGCACGGGCTATTTGGGCCACTTGTCAAGGGGTTAGGGTAGCCTCACTTTATATCCCAAATGGTCGTTCTCTAGAAGACGACCACTACCAATATAAGCTACGTTGGCTCGAAGCACTTTTGTCAGATAGTCGCTTAGAATCCGAGCAATACGAGGCTGTCGTTCTTGGCGGTGACTTCAATGTTGCGCCCAGTGATTTGGATCTCTGGGATATCTCGGCTTTTGACGGAATGACTCATGTTTCGCCCCTAGAACGTAAGGCGATCGAAGCGATCATTGAGGCAGGATTTGTCGATCTTTTTAGGCAGATGTACAAGGATTCTGGCCTCTACAGCTGGTGGGACTATAGAAATGGTGCATTTCATAAAAAGAATGGAATGAGGATCGATCTCGTTTTAGGATCACAAAAGGTATCGCGTGACATGGTTTGGGCCCTGATTGACCGTAATGAACGAAAGGGTGGTCAAAGTCAAGCTCGCCCTAGCGATCACGCACCTCTTGTTATCGAATTTGACCACTAGATCGGCGAAGCTGATTCTTGTTAGGGTGTTTTGTTTTTGAGATGGAGATTGGGAGTAAGTTGACGAATTCGTGGCTTGACAGTATCGTGGACTCATTTAATGGAGTTGATTCGGATCGCCGTCGCCAATTCAATCGTATTGGCACTGCGACTAGAGCGGTAATTGAATCTGTGGTCGCATCAAAAGCGCCAACCGAACAATTGGGGTTGATCGCAGATGCGATCGAAAAGGTAGCCGAAGATATAGGTAGATTTCCATCTGGACGCGTTTATGAAGGTTTTGCCGAAGCTGCAAATACGGGTGGAAATGGCGGATTTATGGACTTCTCACCTATTTCCGGTGCTGCAAATCCAATAGCTCCTCCGGTAGAACTTTCCTTGAGCAGTGACCCTGATGGCTCTCCGATCGTAGTGGGTGTCGTGACCTTTGGTTCGGCCTATGAGGGTCCTCCAGGATCTGTTCATGGAGGTCATATCGCTGCTGCATTTGACGAAGTTTTGGGTTTGGCTCAATCTATGTCGGGTTCTCCAGGAATGACAGCTCGCCTGAGTGTGAACTATCGAAAGCCCACGCCACTTGGTGAGCCTCTCACATTTGTAGCACGTATCGTGAAAAAGGAGGGAAAAAAGGTTTTCACCGAGGGCAAGTGTTATTTTGGGGACATCTTGACTGCGGAGGCAGATGCCCTATTCATCTCTGTGGACTTTTCAAAGCTGGCGCAGTTGGCTGGCGAGCGTGAAAGAACCAACGATGGTCAAAAGCCTCAGCTCTGATGTTAGGTTCTCGATTTTGATGCTTTGCGAAGGCCATTGGTGAGACGCAGAAGTTCCCTGCCATATGTGATTGAAAAGTGAGTGGATACCCCCGGAATTCGATTTAGTTCATCGATCCCTCTAGGCAAGGAGGCCGCGATTGCCTCCAAGGTAACCTCGCTAAGGATAGATCGATCTTCTTTGGCTTCTGCTAGCGCCTTTGTCTTTCTCCATAGAAGTAATGTGTCGATGATCGGGTCTATCCCTTGAGGAAGTGACGACTTATGGGGCTCGAGTAGCATCTTTCGATTTTGACGGATGTAAGAGAGTGCGACCTCCTTGGTTGCAAGCTTTTGGTTACCCATGGTTACAAGTTCCTCAATTGGATATAGGAGGTCCGAGGGACTGCGAAACTTGTTAGAACTGCCTCGTTTTTTTGCGTAGCTTAGAATCAGATTATCTCGAGCCCGTGTTATGCCGACATATAGGAGACGTTTTTCCTCTTCGTAGGCGCTCGGAGTGACAGATTTGCTGTGTGGCAAGATGCCATTTTCTAGTGCAATCAGGTAGACCGATGGCCATTCAAGGCCCTTGGATCGATGCAGCGTTGTGAGAGTTACTCCGTCTTTTTTTGTCGATCCAATGTCGTTGGCTCGAGCCTTGAAATAGGTCGTGAAGCCATAGATATCCATTCGCGGGTCAAAGCGGAGTGATTCTAGGGCGATTGATCGGAGGTACTCCAGTGACTCTTCTGTCTTTTGTGAGTTGCGATCGTTTTCGAACTCTTTTATGAGGTTGTCTATCTCAACTATCGCATCCTGAAGACGACCTCGAGGGCCAAGCACCTCTTTTAGGTGTTTCATCGTCGACTTTACCAAGTTGTTGTTTAGGATTTGCTCTCCACCTAAGATTTGGTGGGGAACCCTTAGAGATGAGAGCGCTTCGGCTAGAGGTGGAAGGAGAGAGTTTGTTCGAGCTATGACGGCGATCTCATTTGCCAATCTTCCATCGGTGATAGATTCATAGATCGACTTTGCGATCTCTTTGGATTCATTTTCGTCATTCTCGAATTCCAGGAGTTTTGGCATAGATCCACCCTGGCGTTTTGCGTAGATCACCCCTCCGCGACGCGATAGGTCGCTGTCTTCAAACGAGGTTGCTATTGCGTTGGCGAGATCAACGATCTCGGGTGAGGATCTAAAGTTGGCGGTCAGGTAGCGGTATTGAGCTCGGGGGAAGGTCTGGTCGAAGTTCAAAAGGATTCCGGGCGTAGCGCCGTTCCAAGTGTAGATCGCTTGTTTTGGATCTCCCACCACACAAAGATCAGGATTATCGCCTACCAGTCCTTTAAGAAGGCGTATTTGAGGGCGGTTGACATCTTGAAATTCATCTACGTAAAAGTGTCGATACCACCATCTGAAGGTGGCTGCAAAGCTGGTATTATCGACCAGGATATCGCCACCAACTAGGAGAAGATCTTCAAAGTCAATTCGGTTGAGCTTTTTCTTACGCGCTTCGTAAGCCATGAAGATCTCTGCTAGGACGTCACCGCCGATACTACTTTGGCGATTTGTCCTTCTGTACCACTCCAAATAGTCGTTGACTAATATCATCTCCGACTTAGCATTTTCTATCTCTGTGGCAATCTCAGCAATGACCAAATGAGATAGTTTTGACGTCTCGGAGCTACTCGATGGTGAACGACTTATGAGCCCTTTAAGGTCTCTGGAGTCATGGAGCATCGCTTGGATCTCTCGCGGCTTGGATGTGATTAGCAGAGGCGGGTGGGTCCGTCTTTCTTCGTGATACTTGCGGATAACTTGAAAGGCAAAGGCGTGGAAGGTTCCAATCCAAGGTAGGTCGTAAAGATTGAAGGTGGCCAAGCGAGTTCGTAGCTCTTGAGCCGCTTGATTTGTGAACGTTATGACTACCGTGTTCTTTGGAGCGATCTGGTGTTTTGTGGCACGGTGAGCTATACGTTTGGTTAAGACTGTAGTCTTTCCGCTGCCAGGACCAGCAATGATGCAGACAATTGGTGATTGGTCTGTTACCGCTGTGATTTGTTCTTCAGTCAATCCTTTGAATAGTGCAATGTCCGACACAGATCCTCCAGTTATGGGCGCCGTACTGGCTAGGAGCGGCTCTTTGAATTCCTTAGGACGAAGATGTCAAGAAGTTGCTCACTGGGCCTTTGTCTTTGCCAACATCCCTTGAGTAGGTTCGGCGCAGCAAAACCAGGATTCACTGAGTCGTGGCACCTCGCGGTTTGTAGATGATGTGCAATTTGAGTAGCGAATTGGGAGACCTAGCATATTACCAGCTGTCTGATACATGAGATCAAACTTCGATATGGCTGGATCCTTCGAGTCGATTGAACCTGCAGCGATATCACTAAAGATCCTTGCCAGCTCGTCGAGCTTTGGATCAGGTGATTCCCATACTAGCGTAAGTGGATTATCTTTGGAAGGTTTGAATCTATTTTGATCTTCTTCGTCGCCTAGCAAGAGCGACCCCTCTGGTACTAAAAGTCGTATGGCAAACTGTACAGGATCAATATTGTCTATGAGGTCGTTTTCTACTACGAATTCGAAGAGCTCCATTAGATCGCTAGGCGTAGTCCATGGAGTGAATGGTAGGAGGGAGGGTCGAATTTCGATTCCGTTAAGTCGACAGATTTCTAGGGCTCTTACCATGTCGTGCCTATCGTGGCCCTTTTGGAACTTTTCAAGCACCGACGACGAAACGTGTTCAAAAGCGCTTACCACGAAGAGACATCCAAACTCTTTGAGTTGTTTTATAAGCGTCTCATACTTCAGAAGGTGCTCCACCTTGATCGTCGCATCGAAAGTTAGCTGAGGGTGGTTTTTGTGCATCTCGGCAACGATTTTCATAGCATGAATTGGTGCATTGAAAAAGTCGGGGTCTCCAAAGGTTATGTGCTGCGCACCCATGGCTACGAGGTCATCGATATCCGTCAAGACGCCACCGCGTTCAAATATTCGAATCTTTCCCTCGTATACGACCGGTACAGGACAGTGGCGGCACTGATGCATGCAACCCCTTGTAGTTTCGGTGTAGCCGACGGCAATGGTCTTTTCCTTGTGGACCAGTTTCGTGTAATTTTCCAAAGGTCCAACTAGTCTTCGATCCAGTCGAAGCTCATTTGCATTTGGGTTGGATGAGCGGTTTTTTCTAATTACAACTCTTGATATTTGGGAGTTTGCTTCAATTTCGGTTATCCATTGGGTCACTTCGTCTGCGATCTCGCCGCTTGCGAGGAGGCTAATTGATGCTGGAAGGCTGAGGTGCTCAAGCGATGAGGCGTAAAGGCCAAAGAGGCCAATTGGGAGGTTGGAAAATCGCTCCGTGATCGTCTCAACGAGCTCAAGTGCCAAAGAAGAGGCTGTATGCATAGGTACTGAAATCAAAAGTGCATCGAAATTGCTGAGCATGCCAGATAAGATCGCTGGAGAGTTCTCGTATTGGGAGGTATCTAAAATTTGACAATTCCACCCCTGCTTTCGTAGCTGACTTTCTAGGTAGAGACTTGAGAATGGTTGATGTCCAAGTTCATATGTGCTTGCGATTAATATATTCAATTCAAAGCCTCGGTAAGAGTTGTGGTGGTTTTTGTCGTCGAAAGAGCTTGGTTGATATCCTAGGGGATCGCTTCTGCTAATTGAGTGGTACCCAGACTACACAAGCTCAGACTTAGAAGGTGAATAGACGATATTTAATCGTTTTCTTGCCTTTCGAAGTGCCGCTTCGACCAATGCGGAGGTTGGTGCTTTTGCGAAGATAAACCCCAGATATTTATTATCATAGGGTACAGGGCGGTAATGGTTTCCAATCGCTGCGGTAATGGAGATTGACTCAATAAATCCAACTCTTTCGGCATCATGAAGGCCAGAGATCTCCCTTAGGTAACCTCGATCATCCACGGGAATCATATAGACGCCGGAGGCTTGTTTTTCTCTGGAGATATTTGGCATCTCTAAATTGAGCGCGTTTGAGATGATCAGTGTCTCGAGCGATACCATGCCATCGAAGTTTAGGACGTCGGAACAGTTTCCACCGATCGACCGCGTAGCGATATCGATTGGAAATACCACTCCGTCGGGTCGGACGCGAACTTCTATGTGCATCGGGCCATTCGATATGTCGAGTGCTTTTATACACAGATCCATGCTGGCGACTATAGCTTCGTAGTCTGATTTTGAGATTCTTGGTGGGGTGATGTATATCGTTTCTTCGAAGTAGGGGCCCTCTAGGGGATCAGGCTTTTCAAAGATTGCGAGAACGTGAACTTTACCTTCGACGACTAGGAGTTCGACGGCAAATTCTGTGCCGCCAATATAACTCTCAATAAGCGTTACCTGATCGTTAAGGGCCATCTCTGAGATGACTAGATCTGTAATTTCAAGGGCCTCTTTGAGTTCTTTGAGGTTGTCTGCTCGAACGACTCCAATCGAACCAGATCCTTTGGAGGGTTTTACAATGAGCGGAAAATCATTTTCGCTAAATTGCTCTAATTGTTCACCTTTGATCACTTGGTGCATGGTTGGCTGGGGGACTCCGGCTGCAGTCAAGGTTTTACGGAGATTTGCCTTGTCTCTGGAGACTAGGGTTCCAATTGGTGGTGATGAAAGGTTGGAAATAGTAGCCTGAGTCCAAGCTGCAACCTCCACACCTCCCTCGTCGATCGCGATAGCTTTCTTTATTCCTTTTTCAATCGCTATCTCTCCAAGGGCTCTGCCTGCACTTTTGGGATCGCAGAAGGATATACCGTCTATAACGTTCTTGGTAGGATCTGGTGGCGAGAAGTCACTATCTGTGGCGACTGTCACCTCAACGCCCAACTCGATTGCTGCCGTGATGAATCGTTGGGCCCGGTATGTATTTGCGGGCATGATAATCATTAGTCTTTCCATATCTGCGTCGCTTTCTCTTCTTTGGGGGCGAGTGATAAATCCTCTGACCTGTACTTCAAAGGCTCCTACTGGCTCTTTTTTTTGGTCTGGTTTGGCCAAAGTCTTTGTGTCAAGGCATATAAGTTGTGGTCTTTATGTTGTTATCCTTCGAGGGAAGAATAACTACAAAGAGATGTGGGCTAAGCTGGGAAGAGTTTCCGATCTCACCTATCATGTCTATAGGACTAGTTTAGTGGCTTTAAGAGGATATGAAAAAGTTTAGTTTTTTACAAAAAGGCGGGAAATCCGTGGACGAGATGGTTTTGGATCTGACACCTGAGGCTCAGGAACTAGTTGCATCCGTTGCAGCCGAGGAGGCTGATCCAAGTTTACTTGCATTGTGGGTTGAAATTGCAGGTACCAATGGTTCTACTTACAATTACGACGTCTATTTTCAAGCGATTTCAGACGCTGACCGCAATGATGCGATAGAGGAGATAGCACCAGGGATAACAGTGGTGATTCCTTCGAAGAGCATCGCAAGCTTGCGCGGGAGCCGTATGGAAGTTGGCGAAGATGGCGGTTTGGTGATAGTCAACCCTAACTCCCCTAACTCCCCTACGTCCACGGCGCCCGCTCCAGAGGGGTTTGCGGATGCAACTCTAGACTCCGACGATGCTCGTGCTATTATTGCAATTTTACAGGATGAAATTAACCCGGCAATTGCAAGCCATGGTGGTCGAGCTGACCTGGTTGGCGTAAATGGCGAGATAGCGTATTTGCGCCTTTCAGGTGGTTGCCAAGGGTGTGGAATGGCTTCAGTCACTCTTTCTCAAGGTATTGAAGTGGCAATAAAGGATGCCCTTCCATCCATTAAGCAGATTGTAGATGTAACGGATCACCTTTCAGGGCTAAATCCTTTTTATCAGCCATCTAAGAAGTAGCTTTTTGATCTGCTACTCAGAGCGAGATGTAACTCCTAATCCCGAATCCACAGAAATGGACCAGCTTGAGCCCCTCAGTGTGACTCTGAGTCGGTTTTTCGGAACTGATTTAGGTTTGACGGAGGGTCTATGGCTTAAATCTGGTTTCAGAGTGCCAAATAAGACCTATTCGCTTTGTGATTGAGCCTTTTGGTCATTTTTGAGATTCTGAAATCTCATTTTGGCCATAGTGACCTAATCCCTTGTCTTCTAGCGCAGTTCCTTCAAGTAATATTCAGTGTGTTAGGTAACCAGATGTTCAGGTGATGGCGATCTCAAACTTTCTGATCCGATCAAGAGCCTCTAAGAACTTATCCTTATAGTGCCAGTGTTCTTCAAGATGGAGTATTACTTTTCTAGCTGAACGAGTGATATGTCCTGCGATCTGAAAGTAACACCGTCGAAGCTTTGGTGTGGTTATTACAGTTTCTGCAATAGCACCTATTTGTGCAGTTGCACCGTGTCAGATTGTGTGCAATTGCACCGTGTCAGATTGTGTGCAATTGCACCGTGCCAGGTTGTGTGCAATTGCACCAATGGCTAACCAGACCAGAGCCAACCAAACGGCATTAGCGTTCATGTATCTAGATGGAACATGATTCCATCTAGAACCTCCTTTGAGATCCTTGATGACTAGTTCGATCTGGGCATGTGCTCGGTGATCAGCCTCAAGGAAAAGCGTTTCGCCTTGTCGATCGGTAATAAATGCGTGATAGTCATAGTCACTAAATAGTGCCAGCTGAGACCCTGGAGTAGGCTTTGTTCTTCCTACGATAAGACGAACGTCTTGTCTATCTCTTGCAAATGCGCAATATTTACTGTTTTTGACGGTATTTCACTTCTGCTACATCAGCTCCACCTTCAAGCCAATAAGGAACTGAAGTCCATGTTTCTTCTGGTATGGCTGCAATAACCTGCTTCAATCGTTTTGACATCCGTGTTGTAATGCAAATGCGAACATCGCCCGCACTAGCTGCGTCTCTTACGGCTCTTGAGAAGAACCCAGAGTCAAAACGCATGGTTATTTCACCAGTTGCTCCAGCGGCTCTGGCATTGTTGATTACCTGAGTTACAAACTCCCCGGCACCACGAGCGGTATTGGCGTTGCCTTCACGTGTCACTATTCCAAGAATGTCACCTGTTTTACCAACTGCTGCTACTAGCGGGTGATACCCCCTTACTTTGGTATAACCAAAGTAAGCTCCTTCTTTTTTGTTTCCATATACCTGACATATTGTGGAATCAACATCAATGGTGAGCGGCTCATCACCTGGACCTGCTCCAGCTAGCCATGCTCGTTTTAGCAACAAAGCTGCAACTCGTTCAACATCTGCGATGTCACTGGTCTCAAAACTACGCAAGAAGACACCAAGAGTGGATGGTGCTGGCATTATCTGACCAAGGATAACTTGTGCATTTGGGCTTCGAAGGATTGCAGTGTCATCAATGCAATCACCACCGGCCAAAATAGATGCGACGATAGCCATAGCTTTTCTGCCAACATTTGCTCGTCCAGGACGATCCTCTAGGTCAATGTGAGAATCAAAGAGATCCCTAAGGCCAAGTCTCTCAGCAAGGGTGATAGGGAGTATTAACCCACTGTTGGAAACTGCGTTCGAATCGTCAAAGGTGACTATCAAACACTCTAAAGCACTAGCAGATGCTCGCATCTAAAAGGTGCTCCTTGAGCTGATAGATTTGAATTGTATTCAAACATCATTCCACGCGTTCAGAGCACCCTTTCTATGTCTAAATCAAAGTTGAGCGGCTAAATTTTCGGTGAATCCAAGCTTAGAAGAAGGACTTGTCGCTCTTGCTATTACAAGTGCGAGGATGATATCTCGCTCTTTGGATTCTGGACTCAATAGAGATGCAAGCTTCAACTTGTTGGCCATTGCAGCTATTGCCCCAACATGGCCATGAAATAGAGATCTCTCTATCTCAAATTCCTCTCCTGCTACCACGTGGCTTTTACCAGCTAATGATTCACGAATAAGTTCAATCGTTACAGAAGAAAGATGGCAGAGATTGGCCAAGGTCTCATTCTTGACCTTACCATCTTCGCGATAAGACCTTCGAAGGAGATGGGTCTCATAGACCTTGTCCTTGTAGTTGCGACGAGTCGTATGTACATGAACCCCTCTACCGCGACGGGCCAGGCGAGATAGCATAGCAGACGCCACTAGAGTTGTCAAGCAATTTAGTGCCTACATTCTTAGCCCGAACAAAAACTTACCCAGGTAGAGATAGAGATTTGGGCCAAATTCAGTCGTATGTTCGGTCTAGGAGCAGACACATGAACCGGCAACACCAGTGCATCCCAGCTACCGGAGTTCATGTGGAAAGAGCCAAACAGACCACACATAAGGCCGATGTGTAGTTAAGGTGTCGACTTCCATACTACGTAAAATCCCACCAAGGCACCATGAAAACCCGTAATATGCCGCCATAACTCGGTCGCACCCATTGGCAATCCAATCCGTGCTAGCTTGGGATCTTCCCTACCGCAATAGTCGCAAGCTGCTGCAGGGTTGCTGAGTTGAGGGACCCGATATTGGCAAGAGCCACGAGAATAAGAATGTTGCCTTTCTGAACAACTACAAATCCTTGATTTAAGGAAATCCCGTGCGATGATATAGTCGCGTCATAAGCGGCACTTTGATCACCATATTTCGGCGCGGACATAGCGCCCATGGACCCGTTAGCAGTCTGAGCCCCGGCGCCAGTTACCGCTTGGCCCTGAATTGATTCCGTAAAATTCTTACACGAGTTAAGTGTTGACGTTATTTTTCCGAAAGCTTGAGGTCCCGAACTAACGGATACAATTTCTTCAACTAACTCAGGAAGACTTCCATCCTTTGCGAAATTGATATTTGCGTAGGAATTCGATGCAAGCTGTTTTAGAGGATTTGTATAACAAGTCTTGTTTGTTGATGATTGCGAGGAGTTGTCCACCGACCAACCCGAAGGTAGATCGGAAACAGAAAGAAGCATGGATTTGACATTCGGAGCCTGTGTAGTACTCGTGGTAGTTACACCACTTGCATGCTGCGCCGTGGAGGCCGCCGCAGTAGATGATCCCGATGGTGACGCGCTAGAGGCGGATGATCCACCGCAGGCACTCATAACGAGTCCAAGCGCAATCAACGGAACAAAACCCACTCTTCGCATCATCAGTTCCCCTTCGCTAATTGTTTACGCCCACCGGGGTTCCAATATAACAGGGATAGAAAAGGGTGTCAATTATCAAATTGCTCCAAGCATGGTATATGGGCTCTTTCCATCACGTTAAGCCATTCCCATCGGTTGGTCAGACACAGTGTATATCGAACATCGTTCGTTGAGAAGAGTTTTACGGCAAACCGTGTCTTGAAATTTGAAAAAAGTTATTTCGAACTCAACAGATTATTCCATATCCCCCGATGTTATTCCAGCGTTTTTCGATCTTTCAATTCAGTGAATAAAACCGTATTACCGGCAAGATGTAAGTAATGAAACACGATTGCGAAGTTGTGAAGTGTCTGGCTGTCTTTTTCGGTCTTGGTGGCCATTATGACATTATGATCGGCCAAGGACAAGCTGAAGAGGGGGGGCGACTTGAGTACGGTCGATGGCGACAATGAGGGCGAAGCATTGTTGTTGGATGGCTTCTCGTCATATGTACCAGAGCGCCTAGTTTGATACGTGTACCTCCTCTCAGACCCACCGTGACGGACAGATCTTTTATGTTGGCAAGGGCAAAGGTAATCGAGTTTTTGCTCACACCAGGGACGCCCTCGACCACGAACAAGTTACCGACAAGCTCGAACGCATCCGTGCTATCAGGTCAACTGGTCTTAACGTTAAATACGAACTGTTGCGATTCGCTATGACTGAGAAGACTGCATTTGACGTCGAAACGGCCGCCATCCAACTTCTGGGACTCGACGGACTCACCAACCTCGTCGCAGGTCAGACCCATCTATCACTGGACGGATGACCGTCGATGTTGCAATTAGCCTCTTCGACGCTCCGCCAGCACCAGAAATTACTAATCCTGAATCCACGGAAATGGACCAGCTTGAGCCCCTCGGTGTGACTTCAAGTCGGTTTTTTGGAACTGATTTAGGTTTGACGGAGGGTCTATGGCTTAAATCTGGTTTCAGAGTGCCAAATATGACCTATTTCCTTTGTGGTTGAGCCTTTTTGGTCATTTTTGAGATTGTGAAATCTCATTTTGGGTATAGTGACCTAATCCCTTGTCTTCTAGAGCAGTTCCTTCAAGTAATATTCAGTGTGTTAGGTAACCAGATGTTCAGGTGATGGCGATCTCAAACTTTCTGATCCGATCAAGAGCCTCTAAGAACTTATCCCTATAGGGCCAGTATTCTTCAAGATGCAGTTTCACTTTTCTAGCTGAACGAGTGATATGTCCTGCGATCTGAAAGTAACACCGTCGAAGCTTTGGTGTGGTGATAACAGTTTCTGCAATAGCACCTATTCGTGCAGTGAACCGTGCCAGGTTGCGTGCAATTGCACCGCGCCAGATTGTCTGCAATTGCACCGTGCCAGATTGTCTGCAATTGCACCGTGCCAGATTGTCTGCAATTGCACCGTGCCAGGTTGTGTGCAGTTGCACAAATAACTAACCAAACCAGAGCTAACCAGACGGCATTAGCGATCATGTATCCAGATGGAACATGATTCCATCCCGAACCTCCTTTGAGATCCTTGATGACTAGTTCGATCTGGGCATGTGCTCGGTGATCAGCCTCAAGAAAAAGCGTTTCGCCTTGTCGATCGGTTATAAATGCGTGATAGTCATAATCACTAAATAGTGCCAGCTGAGACCCTGGAGTAGGCTTGACTCTGACCTTAGGTGTCAAGGGAGTAGGCTTTGTTCTTCGTACCCCCAGCCCTCAGAGTCCGTGCCGGAAAATCTACTACAGTCATATATAGGGCGAGGATAGAGGAGTCATGAAAAAGGTATACCCAAGAGAACAAAAGGAACGAGTGCTGAGGAAGCTCTTAGAGCTAGGCGATGGTGGAAACGCTCCAGAGGGTGCTATTACCGAGCTTTCTAATGCTGAAGGAATTCCACTCAATACGCTCTACACCCAGAACGCGTCACTGAAGCAAACTGGTGACATTGGCAAGTTCTCCGCATCTGCGAATCCGTCGCTTACGCTCTCGTTCAAGGCAAAGTACGAGATTGTTGTTAGAACCGAATCCATGACCGAGCTCGAACTTGGCACCTACCTCCGAGAACATGGGATTCTTGCGGCAGATCTCGATGGCTGGAAGGTGGCCTGTTTTACCAACAGCTGCTACTAGTGGGTGATACCCCCTTACTTTGGTATAACCAAAGTAAGCTCCTTCTTTTTTGTTTCCATATACCTGACATATTGTGGAATCAACATCAATGGTGAGTGACTCATCACCTGGACCTACTCCAGCTAGCCATGCTCGTTTTAGCAACAAAGCTGCAACTCGTTCAACATCTGCGATGTCACTGGTCTCAAAACTACGCAAGAAGACACCAAGAGCAGAAGGTGCTGGCATTATCTGACCAAGAATCACTTGCGCATTTGGGCTTTCAAGGATTGCAGTGTCATCAATGCAATCACCACCGGCCAAAATAGATGCGACGATAGCCATAGCTCTTCTGCCAACATTTGCTCGTCCAGGACGATCCTCTAGGTCAATGTGTAAATCAAAGAGATCCCTAAGGCCAAGTCTCTCAGCAAGGGTGATAGGAAGTATCAACCCACTGTTGGAAACTGCGTTCGAATCGTCAAAGGTGACTATCAAACACTCTAAAGCACTAGCAGATGCTCGCATCTAAAAGGTGCTCCTTAAACTGATAGATTTGAAGTGTCTTCAAACATCATTCTACCAGTTCAGAGCACCTTTTCTATGCCAAAATCAAAGTTGATCGGCTAAATTTTCGGTGGGTCCAGGGTAAATCTAACTCTTGCCAAGTCTAGTTTCTACTCGTTCTTCCAATTGGTAGGGCCAACTAGTCCAAGGGGTCATTGCGGGTATAGGTTTGTCGCTTAGGGCATGGCTCACTCTCTTGAACTATGGTCATTCGAACCAGGACAGATTGAGCTTTGGCAACTCTGACGCCTAAGGTTAGTCTTTGGATATTGAAGGTATAAAAAAGCGCGAGATCCGCCACGACTGTGGCCGATCTCGCGCTTTTAGTTTTTTGGACAACGGCTGAACGATATTGAGCCTGCAAGCTGCGACCATTTTTAGTTGATTTGGTCGCAACTTGATGGGTTACAAAGTTCGTGCTGGATTTCCCAGATTTGGACTTTTTAGGTCTAGGCTTCTGGAGCTGAGGCTTGAATTTCGAGTTCTATTGTAATTTTGTCGCTTAGGAGCATTCCGCCGGTCTCTAGAGGTGCATTGTACTCCATGTTGAAGTCTTTGCGAGAGATGGTTGTCGTGGCGGTGAATGCAGCCCGATTTCCCCCCATTGGATGTGAAGCGATACCGTTGAATTCAAGGTCAAGCGCTACGCCCTTGGTTACGCCATGTATTGATAGATCCCCGTTCAAGGTGTAAGAGTCACCATTGGCGACGATAGATGTCGAGTCGAAGGTGATCTGTGGGTTCGCCTCGGCGTCGAGGAATTCTCCAGACTTGAGATGGTTATCGCGCATCTCTTGTCCAGTAAAGATGCTGTTTGTTGCAATGGTAGCATTTACCGCGGAATCGAGGAGGTTGGATGCGACGGTGATGGTTCCTGCAAATTCGTTGAATCGTCCTCGTACTTTTGAGACAACAAGGTGCTTTACGACGAATTCGATAGAGGAGTGGGCTGGGTCGATTGTCCAGGTCCCTTCCTTGAGGCCTAATTCTGCGGAACTTGTTATTGCAGACATTTAATGGTTCCTTTCGGTGTTGACTATCATATAGTTGTACCTTTCAACATAGTTGCGTGCGCAAATAATTCCGTAATGTTTAGAATAAATGAGAGAAAATGTTAAATGAAGGTATTTGGTTGAATCAACGTGAGCAAAATGCATGGCGTAAATTTCTGACGTTGAACGCTTTGCTTATGTCGAGACTCGATGCAGACCTAGTAGCGGCGCATTCGATATCATTGGCTGAGTACGAAGTGCTTGTACATCTATCTGAAGCATTAGGTGGAACGATGCGGATGTCCGCTTTGGCGAACGCCTGTTTTGTCTCCCGTTCGGGGTTGACTCGCCGGCTTGAACATATGGTTGCTGCTGGGTTTGTCGAAAAGACGACTTGTCCTACTGATCGCAGAGGAATGAACGCAACTATTACACCATTGGGATTTGATAAGTTGAATGAGGCTGCTCCAACCCACGTTAATGGAGTTCGTCGTTACTTTCTATCTAAGTATGATGAAGCCGATTTGGACATACTCACCATTTTTGTTGATCGCCCGATTGAAGAATTGGAAAGTGTCGCGGTTGCAACTAGCGAGTGTGATTCTGCGAGATGTCCGAGCCTCTCCTGAATCAGCCTTATTTGGGGCTGGCAAGAAAAAGCTGGCTTTGATAGAATCCGATAAGAGACTACAAGATCTTTTAGATCCCAGTTTCTATTCTTGAGGCCCTTTTGTTGGATTCAAGTCGTGGACCAAGATCTTCGCTCAGGTTCTGCTTTTGTCTTGCTTGAGGTATCGGCTCACTATCTGGGTCGACGTGAAGTGACGCCTGAGATTGTCGAGAAGGTCGCGCGACAACTGTCTTTCGAAGAGTTGACGCGATTATTGGGAGGCCGACTCCAGATGTCTGCCTGGCTCGATGATTTGCTGGCTCCGACGGCTCATCAAGAGCTCATTCACAGTGCCTGAAAACTTCCTCGACCTCTCAGGGTCCGGCCGTTACGCCATCCTCGCTGAGTATTCCGGTAAATCCGATAAAAGTTCTTATGACGTTGGCAACACCGCTGAAGCATGTAATGCTAGTGATGAAGGCCCTCGGGAGTAGTCACCGTCCTTTCTTGCAGCCATGAGCGCGTTATAAGTTTGGTGGTGGACCGTTGAGGACCAAAGAATGTCGCTACGAGCACGTACTCCAGAATCCGCTTTACCTTGGCCTGATCCCAACAACCTCCACTAATAAACAATTAGTGCGGTTAGCACAATGAAACAGATTAGAGACAGAGTCGCTGGTCTTGATATCCACCGCGATACGGTGGTGGCATGCGCTCGGATAGGTGGTTCCACCGATATTGAAGTAACTAAGGAAACCACTCCAACGACACCCCGCAGGTCTGGTCCAGTTGGCATCGTTCTTATCCGATGTTGCTAGCACCAAGGGGTTTACCCGCGGTTTTATCTGCTTTAAAATTTTGCCCATGCCAACCGAGTTCTACCCTGGCGTCACTGTAGCAGTTGTGGTACTGGTAGCAGATGGAGAGGTGGTAGCAGTTGGACAAAGAGTCGTTGTCGTAGACGAAGTTGTTTTAGAACCACTCGTGGTCGATGTGACCTGGGATTTGGGGCCGGTTGAACACGGAGTGGGTGGTTTGGTTGTGGTGGGTGCTGAGATGATTGGAGGAACCGGAGTCAATGCTGGGAAGGGGGGATTGTAGTAGATTGAGTTGGCATTTGGAATCGATGGGTGAATGATTCCAACTCCGCCCGATCCAAACGCCTTTAGCACGTTGGCGGTGACAGTTTGGGTAAATGGATCTGGACACGGTCCAGTAAACGAAGGACATCCGCCCATCAGTGAAACCACCCAGTAGTTAGTGCCCGTTGCGAATACGCCTCCACCGGTAGGAGTGCTGTAATATGACATATCCGAAAAATACGGGACATTTCGACATAGAAGTGGAGAGTGCGCGAGAATCTGAAGGTTAGACGGATGCGGGGAATAAGGAATATATTGGTCGAATTCCGGTCCTACTAACGAAGGTACCTTAAAGCCGAGATACGCGTTGGTGCCGCTGAAGATCCACGACGATGGATCCGTTACGACGAGAGGCGCGTTAACAGGGTTGCACTCGTATTGTAGGCCGATCAAAGAACTTTCATTATTCGCATCAGGGAATGCAGGCCAATTGGCTGTGACTCTGGCGTTGTTCTTTCCAAATAGTGGGTCTTGATAAGGGTTTCGATAGTTTACTTCTATCCGATCTTGACCCATAGGAGAGGGCTCGAAACGAATCCTCCTAAAGATTGCGTTGGCCCCCAGAAATAGAATGCTTCTTCCGTTATTGACTCCATTCTGGAGAGCATCTCGCATTGTGACCGAGTAGTACTCGTCGTGACCTAGGCTTACCGCTGCGTTGTGATTTAGGATCAATGAAGGATGCATCTGGAGATACACCGAGTTTACGTAGGTAACGTTGAGCCCTAATTTTTCGGCAAATGCAACTAGGGGTAGCTCGTTTCCGAGAAAGTCTCCTCCTCCTAAGCCAAAATCGAAGGCGTATGGCCGATCGAAGGAGACCTTCGTAGCCCTGGTCGCATTTGCTCCATTGGGTCCATGGTAGAGGGAATAGCCGCCGTAATTGTTATAGGCCTGCCAAGTGCTTACGGCGTTTATGACTACAATTGCCCCATTGGAAGTTGGGTCTACTACAGTTAGGGGAATGTACTGCTGTTGGCCATTTGATGCTATCAATTTGAAGAGATAGTCTCCCGGAATAAACGCCTTTGATATGTGAATCTTGATGCTTTGACTCCAGTTCGAGCATTCCACGGTATTTGTTGGAGCAAGTATTGGACACTGTGGCTGTAGATGGCCTGGAAGGGTCCCAGATTTCCAAATCAGTCTCGCTAGGTTTCCCTGGTACCAGCCCATTCGGTAAGCCACTATTGAATAGGAGGGTGAAATGGTAGAGATGTAAAAGGGTAAGGTATCGCCGACTCTAGCAAAGGTGGAAGATGCAAAACCTTCGATTTGCCCTGGTATTGGGTTGCCCGTGATTCTCCAACTTGTAGTACCAGGCTTTCGGTTCTCGGCTGCGATCGACGCTGAATATAGCGATCCCGGAGATAAGGTTGGGAATTGTGCCTTGAGGCTAGCGATAGTCTTTCTTGTCTCTTTAGCGGTGGTTGTCGTAGTCTTGGACCTATTGGACGTCTTTGTGGTCACGGCTGTTTTGCTTGGAGACCATATTGAGTGCGCAATGGCAATTGGTCCCGATATGACAAGTGAGGCTAACACGAAAATGGTAATCGTTCGTTTGAGCGTCGTGGTCTTTGAAAACCATTGCTTGATCATTTGTCAGCTCCGCTAAGAACTCTTTCAGCTCCTGAAGAAGTCAATTGGGCGCTAAGGGAAGGGTAATAATGCATTTAAATAGTTTTCTAGGAATTGACAAGGTTTGTATTACTTGTTTGTTGGACTAAAACGATGGGCCAACTTGATCTAAATATAATTTATCAAATGGAGATATTTGGGGTTTGGATTCCACAGGTTGGTGGGATCGTGATTTTCCTGGAGACATGGATTTTGGAACCTCTTATTATTCAATAATGCACTAAAGGCTGTTTCTTGGCTTGATAGATTAGCCGTATTCTTTGATATTTTGATTCAGGCACAGTCTTTTTTCATTTAGTCTGGATCGCCCTCGACTCTGCAGCTCCACCACTACGGATGGGTGTATTCTAGTTCTAAGCTGAGAGCAATTTTCAGGCGCTATCGATGTGGCTGTGATAGATCCAAAGAAAAAACCTATATTAGGTATGTCTTGAGGTATTTGGGAGCAAACAACAGTTGACACTTTTTAATCCAACACTTGCTTTACTTAACTGTAATGGCTAATACTTACAGCATTGGTGAGTTCGCACGACGGATTGGGCGTAGTCCAAGTACGGTACGGCGATGGGAGCAAGAGGGCAAGATCACGCCCAAAAGGCTCCCTAGCGGGCATCGCTACTTCGATGAGTCTGATGTACGAGCTATGCTGGGCGGCGCTCCTGTTAGTCGGGTCACGGTCGTCTAGCGCCGAGTGAGTGGTTCAGGGCAAAAAGATGACCTGGTATCACAGGTTAAAGCTATGGAGATCTACTGTCTTAACGCTGGTATAGCTGTAGATGAGTGGACTTAGGAAATCGTCAAAGGTGACTATCAAACACTCTAAAGCACTAGTGTCCCCTCTCATAATTTCCCTGAAACTGAGGAATTAATCCCTTCGTAAGGTTGTTCTCCTTGGTAAGGACATAACCTTGCAAGGGAGAACGATGCAAAGTCACACCGTTTCAGAGGAGCCAAACATTGATGCCAACCAGAGCAAGCCGCCCAAGAAGAGATCTGGACGACAAGCTTCGGTGGTTCCGCTCAGTCCCAAAGAACGTAGCGAATTAGAAGCAGTGGTAAGAAAGTCCACAGCTCCCATAGGACAGGTGGCAAGGGCCAGCATTGCCCTATGGAGTAACGAAGGGGTTGGAACCAACGAGATCGCGCAAAGACTTCAGATATCTACAGAGACGGTATGCAAATGGAAGCGGCGTTTTATCAACTACGGAGTGGAACTTCTCGATGACGCACCGAGAAGTGGAAAACCGAGAAGCATTGATGACGAAAAGATCGCCGAGATTCTAAGGATCACTTTGGAAGAAGAGCCCCCGCTTGCTACCCAGTGGTCGACGTCTTCAATGTCCAAGCGGATCGGGGTATCACCAGCGAGCATCTCACGTATCTGGAGAACCTTTGGCCTCAAGCCCCATGTCTTGGGATACTTCAACATCAGTACCGATCCGGCCTTTACCGAAAAGGTCCGCGACATAACTGGGATCTATCTCAATCCCCCTGATGCTGCACT
>NZ_JXYS01000067.1 GCF_000949295.1 Acidithrix ferrooxidans | reverse complement strand
CAAAAAGCTCGACTCAGGCGTGCAAAGGCACAACTACAGACAATTTCGGGCGCTGCAATCAAAGAAGTGGTCTACGGAGAGGGCAATCGCACCAGAGCTAATGGACGAGCTCCCCAACATCCATCACAACGGCCAAAAGAAATCATCACCGAAGATCTGTCTCACCTAGGGGGTAAGGCTAAGTCTAAGAAGATATCTCGACTCTGCTCATCGTGGGCAAGGGACGAGAACCAAGAACGCATTATGGTACATGCGCATGTCGGAACCTCCGGCATTAAAACGGTCAACGCGGCCTACACCAGCCAAACATCTCCTAATCCAACGTGTGGGTATGTCTCTTTCGACAACCGAAGCGGGGATGTGTTTCACTGTCGTAACCCTTATTGGGATTGCAATTGGCAGGGCGATGCAGATCACGTAGCCTCCATGAACATCAAATCAAGGATCCAAGATCACCAGATCGACCGGTTCACTCCCTACACGGAAGTGAGAAAGATTCTTGACGCGAGGTTCCTACGCTAAATGGAAAGCCGGAACATCCTCGAAGATGCCAAGGATAGCGCTCACGGCAGGACTCCAAGGATACCACGACAACGCGAGTTGGACGTGGGAGGTGTGCAACCACCGACTCGCCCTAGTTCTGCCCCCGTGGATGGGGCAGAACACGCAAAGGCGTCTGGAGAGCGAAAACAAAAGAGGTGCATATGAATGTATATGTATTTCGGAGCGGAACTACCTTCATCACGGAAAAAACCATCGATGTGTATGTCGCCTCTCTCAGGAAGAAACTAAATGGAGCCGCGAACATCACATCACTGCGAGGCGTTGGTTACCGACTTGATGAGAGATGAACCCAAGATACTGAGATTCGATTCGATAAAGTAATCCATAGGAGCAGCTTTGCCCAAATATAAAGTAAAGTCAATTAGGTCCAGAGTGTTGGCAGTACTCTTTTTAACTGGCGCAATTGGCATCATTGGAAGCTTCATCTTGGCAATGCAACTCGAACGAAGCGACCAACGCCTCTACCTAAAGAACGCGGCTCGCTCAATCTCACGATCGGTATATGAACTTGCCACTAACGGCTTGAACTCTCACGCATTCAATGAAATTTATCGGGCCTCACCCGGATTTGATTTCTCAATCTACCGAGATGGAGTTCGATTATTTGCAACCCCTGGATCAATGAATTATGGTTCAAGGGTCTCTTTCGCCAGAATAGGACCCTCTTTAGACGTCACAGTCATCGCGCCAAAGTCAAACCCTACACCCCTGTCGGTTGAATTAACCACAGTGTCAGCGATAGTAATCGTTGGAGTACTCATTGGCGCATTCTGGGTCACCTCTATTATCGAAAGAGCGATAGGTGGATCAGTCAAAGAGACATCAAGAGTTGCCCAAAGAATTGAATCTGGGGACCTGTCCGCGCGCCTTCAAAACACCCTGCCGTCTGAGTTCGACGCCTTAGTAAGCGCCTTCGATCAAATGGCAAAATCACTAGAGCGCTCCGACCAAGAACAGCGTCGATTTCTTTCGGACCTAGCCCACGAAATTGCGACTCCTATCAATGCTGTTACAGGTTTGGCCATAGCAATTGCCGATAAAACCATATCAGAACCAAAAGAACAGACTGAAGCCATCGAGGTAATTACCGACGAGGTAAAGAGGATACATTTTTTACTAGAAGACCTACGCTCCTTAGATCATTTGGAGGTGACGAAAGCGGCAACCCAGACGCACTTCAATTCGATTGAACTCTCGCATAATCTAAAACGGCGGTTCCAAAATCGCGCTAAAGAAAAAGAAATTTCGCTTGAGATATCCTATCATCCGTGTGAGATTGCCCAGGACAAACGATTAATCGAGATGATAATCGACAACTTCACCAGCAATGCAATCAGATATTCAACCACTAAAAAAGCTGTAGTAATCGAGGGGAAGCGCGCCTCGCAAAACGAATACTCGATCTCGGTAACAGATAATGGAATCGGAATCAAGAAAGAGAATATCCATAAAATATTTGATCGTCTCTACCGAATAGACAACGCAAGAGATCGCGCCAGTGGTGGTTCCGGACTTGGCCTCTCTATAGCCAGGCAAGCCGCCCTCAACATAGGTGGGCGTATCGATGTTGAATCAAGATATCAAGTTGGCTCCAAGTTCACCTTGACTTTTCCAATCACAATCAACGAGCCAGAGCTAGATCACCAGAGTAAACCAGAAAAACTCTCCGCCAATCAAAAGAGATAGTCGTTCGACCAGTTGCGAACCCATATTGAGTCACCTCAAAGGTGACCCTAAACTTGACATACAAAAGCGAAAAACAGATTCCTAAAAGGGATGTACCGGAGAGACCCTTTTAGGAATCTATTTAGGAATCTGCCGTTCAAATAGCCCATAAAACCAAAATCGCGCGCACGACTTGACGCTAAAAAAGATCGGAAGGAGGTGGTCTTTAAAGGCTTGGCCATCCCCCATCTGAGGGTACAATTGCACCATTTACATTCGTAGCATCATCGCTCAGCAAAAAGGTAATCAAGGCAGCAAACTGCGTCGCTTGCGCAATCGGAGGCATCGCAGCCATTGCATTAGCGATGCGGGATTGACCAAGCTCAGATGCGAACGAAGCCTCTATGTTCGTCGCAACCGGCCCAGGTGCGACCGCGTTGAAACGAAGACCCGATGGCCAATACATAAAAGCGCAACTACGGGTCAGGCCAACTACAGCGTGTTTTGAGGCGGTATAGGCAAGGCCAGCGGCAAACCCTCGCAGACCAGCCTCTGATGGGATATTAACTATCGATCCGGCGCCGGCGCCGAGCATGAGCGCAATCACGGCGCGGGTCAGGCGGAACATGCCATCAACATTGACAGCAAACACCCGCTCCCACACTTCATCAGTGACCTCATGCAAAGGGTTGCAACCCTAGCAGGTTGTCTAATTTGAACCATCAGATAGTCAGTGATGACTCCAATTTGATGGACATGGATCCCTAGAGTCGCACTGGCGGCCAAAGACGCCAAGAAGGTCAAACCAATTTCGATTCCAAGAATAAGGAACAAGGCAATTATTCATTCTCAAAACACCGAAGCACAGCGGTCCTTATATATTTACATACAGCATAAAAACTTACTCCGCACTAAAAGGAGCCAAATGAAGTATCGATTGAGCCTTCCCGCCGAACTTTTAGATCTTGCTCTATGGGTAAAAGGCTTTATGCCAACTTCAGAGGGTGAGGCACTGTGCTACTGGGCTAGCAAGGCGTTAGCATCGCCAAACAGCCTAGGAATCGAGATTGGGACCTATTGTGGCCTATCGACCATCTATCTTGGGTACGCGGCTTCACTATCTAAGTCCTTAGTGGTTACAATCGATCACCATAAAGGGTCCATTGAAAATGGCCCGGATTGGGAGAGCCACGACTGGACTTTAGTGGATCCAGTCTCGAACGATCTAGACACCCTTGGAAGATTTCGGGCCGCGATGCGAGTAACTAACCTAAATAAATATGTAATGGCAGTTTTGGGGGATTCGCGCAACGCCGCCAAATTTATAAAGCACCCTGTGGACTTTATCTTTCTAGACGGAGGGCACGACGAAAAAACCCAATGGAGTGACTTTCAAAGTTATTCACCTCTGTTGGGACTAGGTGGCACGTTGGCAATCCATGATGTATTCCCTGACCCAAAGGATGGGGGAAGACCACCATTTGAGATCTTTCAACATGCCTTAGAGAGCGCTACCTACCAAGAGATCTCGTCCGAGGGATCGCTTAGAATCCTGAAAAAGATCATCGATGATGGCGCTTGAGCCAACGCTCTATAAAGAATTCTCCTAGGCTTCCAAAGATACCGCTAGATATGACATCGTTTGCGATTATCACCGCTGCCGCGGTATATGTGGACCTCTCTTCATGAGGATAACTAGCTTGACTAGGATACACCAGTCCGGTTAAGTAGGAGCCATCCTCGCCTCTGAAACGATTTGTTGTCCAGAAAATCTCCGTTGCCGCCTCATTCATTCCGCTGAGTGAAAATGCGATCGAGGCCTCGGCGGTCTCGGCAGCCGTAAACCAATCTCGCCCAGAGATGCATCTAACTCCTGAGCCAGACACGAAAAATCGACCGATTTCACGATGAGGGCCGAGCCCTAAGCCTTGGCCTCCAAATCGCGGAATATTTGCCAAGTAGGGATAGTACCAATCCATCGCCCAGGATGATTTGTCTGCCACGACACGTGAGTCGCTCGAATATATAAAATCACCAAGACTCTCGTGAGCACGTTTCCACTCAGGCTTTTCGATATCGACTATTCCTGCCAAAAAACTTCCTGCCTCGAGAGAGTTGAGAATCGAACAACTGCCAGCCAAAAGCGACTTGGGATGACATAGCCCCTCAGGAGTAATCATCATCGGGAAACTTCCATCATCACGTTGGTACATGACGACATAGTCAAGTGCACGCTCAACGAATGGAAAGTACCGCTCTACATCGAGGTTTTCAATGCACGAATGTAGCGCAAGTAACCCCAGGGCACAGTAGCTGATCACATTTGGATCGCGATTTGGCTCCTTTACGCCATTGGTTAGGTAATAGTGACAAAAGGAGCCATCACGATTTTGGAGTGAAAAAAGTGAGTCAACACCCTTTATTGCACTTTCATCAAAACCCGCCATGCCTAGGGCGATCACAGCTTCAATATGATTCCACGGATCGATATGACCCCCGGAATACCAAGGGATTAAACCGTTACGAAGTTGAACTTCACTTATCCATTTCGCAGTAGTTTTGATTTCTAGATCTGTAAGCATTATTAAATAAAATAGTCTAGTAGAAATACGAAAAACCTACCAGATGCCTTCGGAACGACTCTATACACCAGTCAATAGATACAAGGTTTTAGAGACGATTTCTAAACAAAGAGCGAAAGACACCAAAGGTGGAAGGGGAAGGGAGCGACCTAAAAGCCCTAGATTGGGAGAGATTTGCTACCAAACCCTGAGAATACAGCCATGAATCGCTGAACATAAAGCAGCAACTTCTTTGAACTTTCGGCACCTGCCCGCTCTAGAGGTTCTCGCATCTATATTCACCTAAATCTTTGCCTGGCATCTTTGAAAATTTATTGCACAGCTCCAGCGAACCTCAACCCAAATAGAGTTGACGCAAAACCAGACGCTGCTAATAGTAAAGCGTCGACGTCCATGCAATCTTATGGACAAAGAATCCTAGCAAAGCTATGGGCATTCATCGAAATCGAAGTTTTTGATGAGGCGATACTAAACCCGGAATAGCTAATGCCCGAAGTAGAGTTGATAGTTGTGTGTTGCATGCAACTATCAAGTTCTGCAGAGAAGTTGACCGCTGAATTTCCCGAAGGAGACAAAAAAAGCGATGGACAAAGAGTCGAAAGCCGAGCCTTTAGATCAAACCTATGGCTCGACCCCTCTGACTCATCGCCAAATACTTTTGGCACTGAGCGGTCTTTTGTTAGGAATGCTTCTTGCGGCACTAGATCAGACAATAGTATCAACGGCATTACCCACAATCGTAGGAGATCTAGGTGGACTTCAACACCTATCCTGGGTAGTCACCGCCTATCTGCTCTCTTCGACTGCGGTCACTCCGCTTTATGGCAAGATCTCTGACTTATATGGGAGAAAAGCACTCTTTCAATTTGCAATCGTCATCTTTCTAGTGGGCTCAGTCTTGTCTGGACTTAGTCAAAATATGGGAGAGCTAATAGCTTTTCGGGCAATTCAAGGAGTCGGTGGTGGTGGGCTATTCGCCATGGTTCTATCCATCATTGGCGATATCGTGCCTCCTCGCGAGAGGGGAAAATACCAAGGCTACACCGGAGCAGTATTTGCAAGCGCGAGCGTCTTTGGACCCTTGGTCGGAGGATTTTTGACCGACCAGATCTCATGGCGATGGATATTTTACGTAAATGTCCCCATCGGGATCTTCGCCCTTGTGGTTACTTCATATGTCCTGAAATTGCCAGTTCGCAGAATGTCTCACAAAATCGATTTCTTAGGATCTGGCCTCATCACCGCCGCGGTAACTACCGCATTACTTTTGACCGTTTGGGGCGGAGTCACCTACTCTTGGACCTCGCCCATGATTATTTCATTAGCCGCAGCTACCATAGCTCTGACTTTGGCCTTTATCTTCCAAGAAAATAGAGCCCCGGAGCCGATTCTTCCACTTCGACTATTCAAAGACAAAGTCTTTTCAGTCTCGTCATCCATAGGATTCCTATCCGGTTTTGCGCTGTTTGGCGCTGTGATATTTCTTCCTGAATATATGCAGATCGTCAGAGGGGTATCAGCGACGCGATCTGGCCTAATGCTTATTCCGTTAACTCTTGGAATAGTACTTGGTTCAGTCGGATCTGGCCAAATAATCACACGAGTTGGAAAATACAAGATCTTCCCCATCATTGGCTCGATCCTACTTGCTAGCGGATTCTATCTTCTTTCACTCTTTGAGGCCAATACTCAGTATTGGATTGAGAGTATTTACATGACCATAACGGGATTAGGACTTGGCCTTTCGGTTCAAGTCATCATCCTTGCAACTCAAAATTCGGTCGACTTCAAAGATCTAGGAACAGCCACTTCCGCCGTCACCTTCTTTAGAACGATGGGCGGTGCAATTGGGACCTCATTCTTTGGGAATATCCTCATCAATCGGCTCTCGTTCAATCTCGCTCGTACCATGGGTTCTGCTGCGGGTACATCTAGCGCAACTGCAGCAGTGATGGGAGGCTCACCAGCACAACTCGCAAAACTTCCGACTCGGATACATATCGGGGTAATTGACGCATTTGTCAAAAGCCTTCACGTGGTCTTTCTGTGGGCTATTCCATTTAGCGCTATAGCAATCGCCTTAGCTCTAATGCTTCCGGAAAAGCCACTGAGGTCGATAGCTGGCATAGCCGGAGCAAAATCCAACGAAAATTCCAAAGAACATATACCCTTCCTAATTAGCGAATAGTGATATCAAACAAAAGTTCAAATCGACTAGTCACCAACAAGATATCGTGGTCGGAACTCACGTAGGAGAAAGAGACACTAGGGACTCTCAATCTTGGAATGAGTTTCACCAAAGAATCATCCACCCCGCCCCTAAGAGATAAATTAATATTACGAAAAGATTTTATAATGAGCCAGATATCTAAAAAATATTCCAAGGCGTCAGATAACTCTGACCCAGAAGACCATAAAACCCATACAGAAGACGATGCTATAAAACAAAAACCTCCTCGAGCCAAACTCGCTACTTTCTCTGCACTCTCAAACCGCAACTATCGCCTCTATTTCATAGGTCAAGTAGTCTCAAACTCCGGCACGTGGATGCAGATGATCGCGCAATCGTGGTTGGTTCTTCAACTGTCAAAGTCAGGGGTGGTTCTTGGCCTAGTTTCAGCGGCCAACTTCCTTCCAACGCTACTGCTAGGTCCCCTTGCTGGAGTATACGTTGACCGTGCCAACAAGCGCAAACTCCTAATTGGAACCCAGAGCGCTTTTGCGCTCCTCGCGCTTGCTCTTGGCCTATTGGTAGAGTTTCGCCTGGTGCAACTCTGGATGATCTTTGTAGCAGCAGCCCTTGTTGGACTGGTAAATACACTCGATATGCCCGCTCGACAGACTTTCGTCATCGAAATGGTAGGACCCAAAGATCTTCCAAATGCGGTAAGCCTCAACTCAGTGGTCATGAACTCCGCCCGCGTAATCGGACCATCGATTGCTGGGGCTGTCATCTACAGCTTAGGAGTCGGACCAAACTTCATCCTAAACGCCATTAGCTTTCTCGCGGTAATTGCAATGTTGATCATGTTGCGCACATCAGAACTTATGCCAGCCACACGAGCCACCTCAAAATCCGGCCAGCTGCGAGAAGGATTTTCCTACGTCGCCAAAACACCCTCACTTGCGATCCCCCTTTTGATGATGGTGATCGTCGGAACTCTCGCGTATGAATTTCAAGTGTCCCTGCCGCTTTTCACCACGGATACCTTTCACCTCGGAGCAGGCTCATATGCACTTATAACGGCGAGTCTTGGTCTAGGCGCAGTGGTAGGAGGATTAGGAGCGGCAACTTATGCCAAGGTCTCACAAAAGCTCCTAGTGGCTGCAACGTTGGCTTTCGGGTTGCTAATGATATTGATGTCCGAAATGCCATCATTCCCATTGGCACTGATTGCAACAGCTCTTACTGGTGCCGCGTCGATCGTCTTTCTCTCAACCGCAAATTCGCTCTTGCAGATGACATCACTTCCTGAGATGAGAGGTAGGGTCATGTCACTTTATGGCGTCGCATTCCTTGGATCAACACCAATCGGAGCTCCATTGATCGGCTATATCTCTGGTCATTTTGGAGGGCGCTCGGGGATCTTAGTTGGAGGGGTAGCAACCCTAACGGCGGGACTCTTGGCTGTTATATATCATCGCCACAAAGCAAACGCCACCCGCATCTAAAAGCGAGTTCACTAATAAATGGCGGGTATTACATTTTTAAAAATTTATATGAGCAAGCTAATTTTTATTTAGCAAAATATTATAGCCCATCCGCAGATAATTAGATAATAAAGCCCAACTATAAAATCATCCTTCGACAAGTAGCCACGAGCAAAATTATAAGGTACATGCCCCGCTCTTTAGCGCTCTAAACTACTCGCTACACCAGGTTATTTGTGGCCAAAATACCATCTATATTCGTAACCAGCACCGCCAAGGCGAGTTGCTTACCTAGATCAGAAGGTGAAAGCAAAAAGTAACCATAAAAATTCGTCAGGAACAATCAGCGGTCCAAATAAAAAATTAAGGCAATATATCGAATATTATTCTCATCAATTACCGGATCAAATATATGAATATAGCACTAAATAATATCTATATAAAAACTTTCTACGTGCTACGCCAACCATAAATTGGCGTAAATAGGTCATGAATTATCGTTCAAAAGTCGCCACTACCGTAAAACTATAACCAAATTCATCCTTTCTGAAATTTTATTTCCGAAATTTTCATACAATATCTCATTGTCGCTACCGATAATCGATATTCGACTTCAAACTGTCCCACCTACTTCGTAATCAAAATAAGCCAGGACGATAAACCTCCACCTCGATGGGGCAAAACTGTAATAATTTGACCTTAGGGTTTGACTAGAATCTATTTCTCACTTCGTTTTCACTCCCTCCAACTAATATGTCATAAGCCGTTAATGCTGTTGGCGCTAAAGAGACTTCCACTTGAGCCCAACAAAGATACGTTTTACGGCGATTGTCTTATGTTCGTGCCAAGTTTGAAAGAGTAAAAATTGTCTTCAATTATGCAAAAGGCAGGTCTTTATCTTCAGCGGGTCGTCTGGTCACGACGCGCCACCAGCTGGGACGAAATGCAAAATCCTGGACTACAACGGGTAGTTGACGAGATGATTGAACTCATTGGAGATCGACCTTTAGAGTTTGCGATCGATCTTGGATGCGGTTCGGGTCAGCTTTCCATACCCCTAGCAACAAAGACAAAATCAGTTCTTGCACTCGATATCGCACCGAAGATGATCGACCTCTTGAATGAAAAACTCGAAAGTCAAAAGATCAAAAACGTACAAGCAGTGGTTGGCTCTGTTCAGCAATATGGAGTTACTAACGGTACCGTTGGTCTAGTCTGTTCAAATTACGTGCTGCACCACTTAAGTGACAAAGAGAAACAGAGTTTTGTCCACGATGCATTCCGATGGCTCCACTCTGGCGGAGAGCTTATCTTCGGCGACATGATGTTCGGACGTGGTGCTACCGCAGAAGACCGCGCGGTAATAATGGACAAAGTCAAAACAATGATGTCCAAAGGCCCCGGCGGATACTGGAGAATTGCAAAGAACGGATTCAGGTACCTCTTTCGTTTTCAAGAAAAACCTATAAGCCAAGCTTCTTGGGTAACCCTCCTTTCAAACGCTGGATTCGTTGAGATCGAGGCGATCAGGATTGTTTCCGAAGCTGGAATAATTCGCGCTAAAAAACCATAGTGGTAAAGATAATATTGCGTAAATTAAGAGTAAATTGTTGAGACAATTCGCTTTTTCAACACCAAGAGCTGCGATTATACAGCTACGCTTTAAGGAGTAGTAATTTACGCCCTATCGTTTAGTTTGGCATAACGCCACAAGGTTTTCTTTGGCATAGAAGTTAACGGTGGGTAAGCACGGGCCTCCACCGAGGTCTGACTCTGCGTAGTTGATCTGTTTGAAATATGGAGGTGATGTCATGAATTCTAGTGAACCCCCGAGTACCGGAGAAAAATTCGTCTTTATGACGTCACTGTCGGTCTGGTAGCGCTAGTTACAACCCACTAAGGTTACGAGCCACATCGGAGCGGTGATGACGTCCCTATCTATTAGATATTTCTAGTATAAGGGGTTAAATCATGGCCTACAAGGTACAGATTCCTTCGCCGGTTCGGATTTCAAGAATCAGAGTTTCAAGAGCTCGAAGAATCCTTGCCATTTCGGAAATACGCGCAGCAATAATGCCGCTATCTGGGTTGCTTGGAATTACCGTTCGCAATCAAAGTGGTGGTGATATTGGCGTTTTGGTCGACATCGTCGCTCGATGGTCTCCAGAAATTGACTATCCACCAATTACGGGTCTAATCGTTAGGGTGGGACGTCAACGTACCTTCGTTGATATTGACAAAGTGGAGATCTTTGAAACCAAATCCATAGCGCTTCGAAGCTCTAAAGTAGATCTGCGGGATTTTTCAAAGCGCAACAACGAAGTACTTCTGATGGAGGAGATCCTAGACCACCAGCTGGTCGACGTAGAAGGAATCCAAGTTATTCGCGCAAGCGAACTCTATCTAGCAAACGCACTGGGGAAACTTAGGCTGGTTGGTGTCGAAGTTGGAGTGAATGCTCTCTTTCGACGTATGGCGCCTCAGAGAATTCGAGCAAGGGCCAACCCAATACGAGTAATCGATTGGTCCGATGTCGCAGCTTTCGATGAAACTAGTGGCGAGATGAAGTTACGTGCAGCCCGAGCCAACGGAGGAATAAAGCGGCTGCGCCCGGCCGAACTAGCAGACCTGCTAGAAGATTTAGGACGAAGAGAGCGCAGTGGGTTAATCGAGGCACTTGGTGTTGAAGCGATCGCAGATGCCCTTGAGGAGATGGATGCTGAACAGATCGAATCCTTCATTCGAAATACCGAACCAGATATAGCCGCCGACCTCGTGGCAAATATGGAGCCAGACGAAGCGGTTGATGTTCTTCGAGATCTTGACGAAGATGAACGAGATGAACTGCTCGACCTCCTCGAACCTGACGTAGCCGCGGATTTGAAAGAGCTTATTTCCTACGACGAAAAGACCGCTGGCGGAATCATGACCAGTCTGGTTCTTGAGGTCCACGAAGCGGCCACCATAAGCGAGGTAATCGACCAATTGCGCGACCTTTCAGACCACGGTGGCGACCTAGATGGCGTTGTAGTATTTGACGAAGATGGAAACTTCTGCGCCGACGTATCGATCTTCGAGCTGCTTATGGTCTCAAATAGAAACGACCAGATTGCTACGCTAGTTCGCGAATCAAAATGCGTGACTGTCGACCCTAACGACGACCTTGATGCGATTGCTGAAGCACTAATTGAGACTAGGCGCTCCTCTGTGGTCGTAGTCGAGGAGGGGAAAACTTTGGGTCGAATCCTAGCGGATGATCTGGTTGATGCGATTTTGCCAGATCGATCCAAAGGACGCTTCCCTCGGTTACTCTCTTAATTGCTTGCACCCATAAAACCATTCCAATGCTCTAAATTACCCCTTAAACACATGATTACTAGAAGATCGGCACTAACCGATATCACAAGGAGACATTCTGTGCATTTGTTATTTGATAGCCGTGAGTATTCACACAATTGAATATGAGTTAATTAAATGCAAGAGCCACGAAAGAATGATTCTGGTGAGGAGCCTCGGTTCAGCACCAAGAAAAAGTTTGGAATTATCGCCTACCTCGGAGCTGCTGGCCCCGGATTAATCGCTGCAAACGCTGGAAACGACGCCGGCGGAGTTATCACCTACGCATCGGCTGGCTCTCAATTTGCCTACAAGACCCTCTTCTTTATGTTATTGGTAACAGTCGGCCTTGTTGTGGTCCAAGAGATGTCGGCACGCCTTGGCACATTTTCGGGCAAGGGATTAGCAAGCCTCATTCGGGAACAGTTCTCAATCCGTCTCACCTTTCTGGCCATTGTCGCCTTAGTTGTAACCAATCTCGGCCTTGTAGTCTCAGAATTTGCTGGGATTGGCGCATCTCTGGAGCTATTTGGGGTCTCTCGATATATCTCAGTTCCAATCGCAGCAGTCGGTGTCTGGTCGCTGGTACTTCTAGGTTCATATCGATACGCTGAGAGAATCTTTCTGTTTATGTCGCTCGCATTTCTTGCATACCCAATTGCGGCCTTCCTTAGTCACCCTAAATTTGGCCAAATAGCCACCAATCTAGTAATTCCACATTTCGTCCTTTCCAAGAATTACATCTACCTAGCAGTAGCTCTCATTGGCACCACCATCTCGCCCTATATGCAGCTATATGCTGCATCGGGAGTGGTCGACCGAGGGGTAAGCCCGGACGACTATCCATTGGAGCGTTTTGATGCCGTCGGCGGGGCAATCTTCGCGAATATCATCTCCATGTTTATGATCATTGCTACAGCTGCTGCAATTGGGGGCAGTGGACCACTCACCTCTGCCTCTCAAGCGGCACGGGCCCTTCGTCCTGTAGCAGGGGCCGCAGATATTTACATCTTTGCAGCTGGCCTCTTTGGTGCTTCGGCCCTTGCTGCTGCTGTAGTTCCCCTATCCACCTCCTACGCCATCGCAGAGGCAGCTGGATTTGAACGTTCGGTCTCTCGATCGTTCAAGGACGCCCCCGTCTTTCTCGGTATCTTCACAGTTCAAATTGCAATTGGAGCAGCTGTAGCCCTAGTCCCGGGCAGTCTAATCAAACTTCTAGTCTTTTCCCAAGTGCTCCAAGGTTTAGTGACTCCAGTTATCTTGGTATTCATATTAAAGTTAGCAAACAAGCGGTCCATACTCGGAGACGCGGCTAATGGCCGTATATTCAGAGGTGTTGCGACTGCCACGGTTGTTGGCGTGTCTAGTCTGTCTTTAGTACTTATGGGGCAGACAGTTTTAGGTTGGTTTCACATTGGCGGATGATCTATCGCGATCTCTACGAATTGCATTCTGCGTATATCGAGGAAATCCTTTCTCAGGTGGTCAAGGTGTCTACACAAAATATATAACGGCGGCGCTCTGCGACTTGGGCCACAAAGTTACAGTATTTTCAGGACCTCCATATCCTCATCTAGACGAACGGGTTGAGCTCGTCAAGCTCCCCTCTCTCGACCTTTATCGTGAGCCAGATCCTTTTAGAGTTCCCAAACTCACGGAGTTCAAGTCCATGTTCGACTTAATAGAGTTTGCATTGATGTCAACTGGCTCATTTCCCGAACCAAGAGTCTTTGGCTACAGAGCAGCCCGTCAGATTCGTCGACGCATTGGGGAATTTGACGTCATCCACGATAACCAGTCCCTAAACTGGTCGTTACTGGGACTGTCCTTTGACAATGTTCCTAGCGTGACTTCTATCCACCATCCAATCACGGTGGACCGCACACTTGATATAAAAGGTGCCAAGGGAATGCTTGCCAAGTTAGGAGCGAGGCGCTGGTACGGTTTCGTTCGCTTTCAATGCGAAGTCGCAAGACGATATGAATCAATAATTACAGTTTCCACGGCATCAAAAAATGACATGGTGACAGGGATGAAACTAGATCCCGAAAAGATTACCGTTATTCCGATAGGCGTAGACACCACAGTCTTTAGACCTATTGATGGAATAACACCGATACCACACCAAATCGTAACCACAGCTAGTGCGGACGTCGTACTAAAAGGGCTCAAATACCTTGTGGAAGCTGTAAAAATCCTAAGTATTAACTATCCTGACGTGACTCTAAAGGTACTGGGAGCACGCAAATCCAATAGCGAAGTACATCAACTCGTAAAAGAGCTTGGCATTGGCGGTCATGTAGAATTTGTCGGCAAGGTGACTCACGAGGAGATGGTGCGGTGCTATTCCAGCTCCCAGGTGGCGTGTGTACCAAGCGTGTATGAAGGATTTTCTCTCCCGGCCGTTGAGGCCATGGCCTGTGGAACACCCCTTGTCACCACCGATGGCGGCGCCTTACCAGAAGTGGTAGGTGAAAATGGGGTAGCAGGCCTAATTGCCAAGGCCAGGAATCCAGAATCACTAGCAGACTCAATCTCGATGATCTTTGACTCAAGCGAACTTGGGGCATCACTTTCACACCATGGTCGTCTTCGGGTTCTAGCAAACTACTCCTGGAAGAGCGCAGCTATTGCCACCGTTGAACAATATAATCTCGCTATTGCAAGAAGCAAAGATCCCATACCATCGCCCAATGTTGTAAAGGTCAACTTCAATGAACCATTACATCTTGAGGATGCGACAGGCGAAATTTCATGAAGACATTCGACTTTGATCGTTTTGGCGATCTGCGTAAAAAATCGGTCCTCGACCTAGGTGCTGGAGCGGGTCGACACAGTATCGAAGCCATAATTCGCGGAGCCAGCGTAGTAAGTGTTGAAATCGACCCAACTCCACTTCAAACAATTCCAGCGACCCTGGACGAGACGTTGGCTTATCTAGACATCAAAGACGACACATCACCCAAGATGCTCTCACTGGCTGTGAGTGACGCCAGGGGTCTCCCCTTCCATGACAACTCATTTGATATAGTGATCGTCTCGGAGATCCTCGAGCACATTCAAGAAGACCATGTCGTCCTAAGAGAGATAAATCGGGTCACAAAGGCCGGCGGAATGATCGCGATCTCAGTACCTCGAGCGATGCCGGAATTATTAAACTGGATCTTCTCCAAGGAGTACCATAGCGTCAAGGGTGGACACATAAGGATCTACCGAAAACGCCAACTTCTCCAACGAATCGCACAAGCTAACTTGGATGTAGTTGTGGTCTCATATGCACATGGTCTTCACTCACCTTACTGGTGGCTAAAGACACTGCTGGGGTTAGAAAAAACCAATTTATCGCCGATTCGAAGATACCAAGATCTATTGATCAAGCAAATGTCTGGCCGACTCGAGCGCTTAGATACCTTCGAGAAAAGGGTTCTTGATCCATCAATTGGAAAGTCATTAGTTCTCTACGCCATCAAAACCTGAACATTCTCCGCATGGATAGCCTCAATCTCGACAGACTACAGCCCAAAAACCGGGAATAATTCTTCCAAAGTCAGCTAATGATACGATTTCCCACCAAACTCCAACTATTACGGCTAGGGTTAGGGTATTAGAATCTAAGGTGGCTTTTTAAATGTGCGGCAGGTTTACTCAGAATATATCCATCTCAGAAATTATCTCAAAATATCAAAGTCCACAAATTGGCAAAATAGTCAAAGACGAATCTCTCGTCGAAATCGCGGCAAATGAGAACTTTAACCTCGCACCAAGCGAGCGGGCTATTGTTATAAAGGGCGCAAAAACCGAAGTGTCCTATCTTGGTTTTGAAACGTTTGGAGCCAATTTCACCTTTGGAACTCCAGCTAGAACAAAACTAATAATCAATGCGCGCTCTGAAACTGCCAATGAAAAGGCTTCCTTTTCAAAAGCGCTTCGAAATCGCCGAATTGCGATACCTATAAATGGCTATTTCGAATGGCAGACCTCAAATGGCAAAAAGATCCCATTCTTCATTCGTCTCGATTCGAATGACATCTCTTTACTGGCAGGCCTCGAGGTTCCAGATAGAACCACTGGGTTGCTCTCATTCGTTATTTTAACTCGCGATGCAAATGAAACCATCTCTGGTATCCACGACAGAATGCCCTGCTTTGTCCCGCAAGATCTCCTTGGGGAGTGGATCAACGGGGAAATAGATTCCAAAGGCGAGTCAGATAAACTCCTAAGTGAAATCTCTACCTACACCTTGGCTTCAAAGCCGACCTTCTTTGAAGTATCAAAGGCAGTAGCTTCCCCGAGCTTCAAAGGTGCAAAGGCTATCGAGCCGCTAACCGCTGAAAAAATAAGTGCAGAAGTAGCTTGATTGCCGAAAGCCAAGAGCACCTCGAAGTTCATCTATAGCTCAAATCTAAAGTAACTATGCGATTTGGTTGTGGTTTAGATGCGCCATAACACTCTTTGCGATGCCAATACCATCCAGCCCTAAGCGAGCTAGTATATCGTTGGGTTTCCCCTGCTTTATGAATCCAATCGGGACGCCCAATTGGACCACCTCGGTCGGATCTACTAGTTGGCTCTGGTTGAGTTGATACGAGAGATGAGAGCCCACTCCACCAGGAACAAATCCGTCTTCAACAACAAATACATGGGTCATACTAGTAAGTTCTCGCATCATTTTAGAGCACAGAGGCTTAATGATGCGAGGATCCCAAGCTGTCACATCTAGACCTTGGTCCTCAAGAAGGTTCGCAGCTTCAAGCGCAAACTCCGCCATCTTTCCAACCCCAACAATCGCAATAGAGCCATTGCCGCCGCGTAATTTATGAGCTGCAAACGGATCTAAGGGAGGAAGCAAACCATCGAGCGTCGTGACTCCAGTAGTCTTTGGAAATCGAATAACCGCAGGTCCCGAAAGGTTCAAAGACGCTTCAAGGGCACTCCGAAGTGCATCTGTACCCGATGGCGCAAAGATCGTTAGATTTGGTATTGCCAACATCTCTACCATGTCCAACAGACCATGATGACTTGGGCCATCATCGCCTGTGATGCCAGCCCTATCTAAGATAAAGACGACTGGAAGATTGTGGAGCGAGACGTCAAGATTTACTTGATCGAAGGCGCGAGCTATAAAAGTCGAATAAATCGCTACCACTGGACGTAGCCCACCCATCGCCATCCCGGCCGCACTAGTAACCGCATGCGCTTCAGCTATACCAACATCAAAAAAACGCTCTGGAAAGTTAGCTTCAAATTTCAATAAACCGGTTGGCCCTGGCATGGCAGCCGTAATCGCAACGATCTCTGAACGATGCGATGCGATCTCAATCAATTTCTCAGAAAAGGCATCGGTAAAAGACTCTCGATTCTTTATCGCGATGAGAGGGGCAACCTTGAGATCGTGCAGACACTGCACTTCATCCTGCTCGGCTGGGCCATATCCATGGCCCTTGTGTGTCATGACGTGAACTACGATTGGGCCATCCCACTCCTTGGCACCAGCTAAGGCATACCCCATCGCAGAGATATCGTGGCCATCGATCGGCCCAGTATAGCGGACTCCCAAAGCTTCAAAAAAGACGCGAGGCTCAATTGCCTCACGAAGCGCCGTAGTCAAGCCAACTATGCCAGAGGATGCTATAGAGCCCACCCGTGGGAATTCGCTAAGGATCTGGCGAATGCGACCTCTAGCTTGAATATAGGTTGGGTTGAGTCGTATCTTTGTAATTGATGAAGATAACCTTGAGATGGTTGGTGCATAACTTCGACCATTATCGTTCCAGATTATGATCACTTTCTTATTTCCGTGGCCAATATTATTTAGCGCCTCATACGCTAGTCCTCCCGTAAGAGCGCCATCACCAACGACAGCGACCACATAACGAGTTGGATCCGAAGCGACTTGAGCATCGGAGGTTCCAACCAGTGGACCGCGACCTAAATTCATGGCACATGCTAAACCATGAGCGTAGCTAAGAGCCGTAGATGCATGTGAATTCTCAATCCAATCATGCTCTGATTCACTTCGGCTTGGATATCCAGAAAGACCACCCTCCTGTCTCAAAGTGTCGAACATGTCACGTCGACCTGTGAGGATCTTATGGACGTATGCCTGATGGCCCGTGTCAAAGAGAACGACGTCCTTTGGGGATTCAAAGGATAAATGAATTGCTACGGTTAGTTCAACCGCTCCAAGGTTCGAACCGAGATGGCCACCTGTTACCTTGACCTTATCAACTATAAACTCTCGAATCTCCGCGCAAAGTCTAATCAGTTCACCGCTTGTCAAGCGTTTCAGATCTGAAGGACCATCTATATTCTCAAGAACTGTCAAAGCTCACCTCCGCAGTCGTCGTCGATCGTCGACGCTGCACCTTAGCTAAACCCCATAGTTGAAACAGTTTCCAATTTCAACGGTGTTTCGCATTATTGAACATCATGCAACAAACCGACATTCCTGCGATTCTCATGTAGATGAACATTGCTATCAACGATAAACCAAGTCTAGAAGTTATGCGGAACCATATGGAATTATTTGTAGTAATTAGCCACATATAGTGATTCTTGACACGTCTTTTGACGAAATAAAAATAGCGACGACTCGATAAACACCAGCCAAGTCAGTAAAAATTTAAGCAAACTCCAACCGCTTGCTCGATCTCCGAACGATGAAACCGGCATCAGGGATGAATCTTGGGCAATTTCAGTCGGCCAAAAACTTATGCCCATGCTAAACCCGCAATTTTGGTGGGCCTGGATCTCCTTTGTCTGATGGTAAAGACGAACAAAACTACGAAGACTAAAGCCAGCAGCTTCAGGCTTCAGCCATTCCAACACTAGACCATCTAGCCCATATCCTTCCGTTGCGAATTTGACACCACAGATCAATCTGCTACAAATTAATCCAGGCAAAAATCACTCGGACAAATGCGCTGACGTGCCAATAAATAAGGTCAGAAGCACAATAGCAGTTCTGCTCCGTAGACCCTTGCCAAGGTGAGACTAACTCATGCGCAGGAAGTAGCAATCAACACGGATCGAAATCCAACCTCTCAGCATTTTTACCATCGTCACCAACGCGCTCGTCGACGCTGAACAGGTAACCACCTACGTCAATACAAGGGTTTATTGAAATTATACGATATTTGTTTCATGAATTACTTTTCGTATATATAATCTATGTAATTGATTAAATATCGCCACAAACGGAGGTTAAAGAGTTGGATACTGGAATAGCTCTAAATGGCTCAACAGCCACTGTCGTGTTACCACTTTTCGCCGCAGGCGTGCTGTGTCTCGTACCTCGTCGTTGGGTAGCGCGATTGAGCGTATGGGCCGCCTGGTTAGTTGTAGCGTGTGCCCTATTGGTTATGGTCAAGGTATCCACTGGCGCTAATATATTCTCTCACATCTCTCTGATTCCTATAACAAAGCACCCTTACTTCGCATCAAATCGTCTTAGTGCCGTCCTGATGATCTTCATCGCTACGATCGGCGCTATCGTATCAACATTTTCATTGCGCTTTCTCCAGCAAGACCTGCTCAATAGACGGTACTTTGTCGCGTCCCAGGTGCTAATTGCCTCCTCGATAGCCGTTGCAACGGCAACCACTCTCGCGGTACTATCTTGTGCATGGATCATAGCGGATGCATCCTTTCTTGCCCTGCTCTTTTACCGTCGAGAACTTCCTGGAGTAGCTGAAGCCCTTCGACGCACTTTGACTTACTTTTCCATAGGGGCGATCGCTATGGTGGGTGCTGTGCTTCTTGTGCTCAACCGTGTAGGAAATCTCAACATCACAAGCCTTGGCGCACAACACGAGGCCCTAACTGCGCTCGGAGGCGAGGCTCTGCCAGTTGGCGCGCTTTTGATGGTGGCCATCCTCATTCGAAGCGCTCAAGGTCCAGCGGCTCGTTGGATGCCACCAACAGTCAACGCACCCACGCCTGTCAGCGCTCTACTTCACGCTGGAGTGGTAAATGGAGGTGGCATCTTACTACTACGAATAGGTGTACTCGCAGAGTCATCGAACTTGGTAACCGCTCTCGCCTTTGCCATCGTCACCATAACCGCAATAGTTGCAGCTCTAGCGATCCGCTTTCGCAGCGACATAAAAGGCGAACTCACCATCTCTACCATCTCCCAGATGGGATTTATGATTAGTGAAGCGACTATCGGTGCAAACCTAGCCACACTCATGCATCTCCTGGGACATGGCACATACAAAGCTTCTCGATTTCTAAATTCACCTTCAGCGATTGGAAAGCCTAGCGGCCACAACGCGCCAGCCAAAGCAAATCACCCGCCCATAAAGACAAAAGCCATCGCAGCTCTGGGTGCCTTGGTCGCAGTTTCGGCTGCTTATCCCGGAGCATCGGGTCATCGAGGAGGTCTCATTTTGCTCGGATTCGTTGCTTGCACCATCTACGTTGCTATATCAAACGCTGCCCGGAACCTAGCTGGCCAACCAAAACTCATTGTGACCATTGCAGGGGCGACTCTCCTTGGTTCAGCGGCCTATGGAGCGATCCTCGGTGGTCTTGATCGTTGGATGTCATCCTCTTTGGCGGTTGTTCCCTCTGGAGCGCTTTCACCATGGTGGCTCATAGTCGCCCTCGGAGTGGCCTTGGGATTGGAACGCCTTAGCACAATACCCACACTCGAACGTCACCTTCGAGTGTGGTCAATAAACTTCGGCAGTATTAGCCGCCATGGCTTTTACCACATCCCAAATACCTGGGCCAAAGTTTCGCCGCCAAAGACAAGCCGACGACAATACCAACGAATCTTGATGCAATCCGAAAGTTCCATCGAAAAAGAAGAAGCAGCAGCATGAAAAAAGAGCGTGTTCAAAATTCCAAGCCCCTCTCGCTTATCAAAGAGATAGAACAAGCCGCAGAAGTACTCGCACCCATATGGCCATTGACGAATTTCGTCGCCGTAAATCCCCTATGGGACCTTCGCGACCTGGGGTTTCATGGCGCCATTCGCTACGCCCGTCAATACCTCGGTATTGACGGGTACCTCCCCGAGAGTCTGGCTGACTTAGCAATAAAGCAGTCTCGTCTCATCTCGAAGGATATCGACGAAGCAACTATAGAGGCGAATATCTTGGCCGAACAATACCAGAAAGAGATTGAACCCCTCGAAATGGTCCTTCCGAGTCAACTCATCGATCACATCCACGGCACTCAACTTTCCACAATGATAGAAGAAGAGATGGCAAAGTGGTGTGCTTCTTTTTTAACTGCCTCCGATAAAAATGCCGAAAATGGCTTCTACGACTATTGGAGGCGACACGTCGTTATCGATCCGGCAGCGCGAAAAATCGTAGGGAAAAAGGAACACAAATCCTTAGGAGCCTTCGGAGAGACTCCACTAATAGCAATTACAAAAGCGCTAGAAGATCTCAAGGCTCCTCAAGAGCTACACATACAGTTATTTCGGCTCACCCTAACTCGGCTATTGGGTTGGGCAGGACATGCAAAGTGGCGCTCACAATGGGCCGATCCATCACATCCGGGGCCGAAACTCTACTTGGATAGCCTGCTTGCCGTAGGACTTGTCTACGAAGCGGTTGTGGCTAATGCCTTGAAAACCACAGAGATCACCTCGGTAAAAACCAACGCATCTTGCCCTCCTCTGACCCATGAACCAAAGAGGAAAAGAGCGACGACGAAGGATAATTCAAACAGATCCGGCTGGGAAGCCCTATCCCAACTTTCACCGGACCGCCAGAGCGCTGTCATCTTACGTGCTTATGAGAACCACTACCGCGATGAGCTTTTGACGATCATCGAATCGAAATCGAGCTGCGAAAGCTCCTCAGAATTCTCCAATGAACCCACGACGGCGAGCGTACAGGCTATCTTCTGTATTGACGTCAGATCAGAAGGAATCCGTCGCCAGCTTGAAGCAACTGATATAGCCGGAGAAATCGAAACATATGGCTTTGCAGGTTTCTTTGGCATCCCAGCCAACTTCGCCGCATTTGGAGAATCCACACCGATCCCATTAAGCCCTGTTCTGTTGCAGCCGACTATCTCAAGCTACGAAGTTCCCAATCAAGATAATGACAGTTCTCTAAAAAGAAGAATGGCAATATCAGAGGTCGAAAGGGCGAGTTATTCCGCTTTTGAGAGGACTCGCCATGGAGCCACCTCGGCCTACGTACTTGCGGAAGCAACAGGAGTTGCAGCCGGTGCAATCGCAATTGCACGTACTATTAGCCCAAGAGGGTATGCATCTATTCGCTCGTTTGCTAGAGGACAACGTTCGGGACCGATCTCAACTCACATAGAAATAGGCGATAGAAACGAAAGTTTTACGATCGACGAACAAGTCAATATGGCCGAAAATACCCTTAGAGCAATAGGTCTAATAGGCAACTTCGCTCCGATAGTGCTGGTATGTGGCCATGGAAGTAGCACCGAAAACAACGCATTCTTCTCAGCTTTTCACTGTGGTGCGTGCGGTGGTAACCGCGGAGCCAACAGCGCTCGTATCTTTGCTACTATCCTAAACACCAGCGACGTGCGTACAGGATTGACTGGACGCGGCATTGCAATCCCAGATTCAACCATATTCATCGCAGGCGAGCACGACACATCGATCGATTTGGTAACTCTACTCGACACCCAAAATGCGACACTAACGCACAAGAGCGAGATAGAGTCGCTGAAACAGGCGCTCATCCAAGCAGGAGAAAAACTAGCTCAAGAACGTGTTAGATCCTTACCTGGGGCACCGGCCGGAGGAGGTACGGCCCACGTAGCACGTCGGGCTAGCGATTGGGCACAGATTACTCCGGAGTGGGGCTTAGCTCGTAATGCCGCAATGATTATAGGACCTCGATCGACGACTGCGGGTCTGGATCTAAATCGCCGTACCTTTCTTCACTCCTACAATGCAAGCATCGACCCCGACGGTACTTTACTCACAGCGATTCTCACGGCCCCAATGGTGGTTGCGCACTGGATAAATGCGCAATACTACTTCTCTAGTGTCGATGCAGCCACCTTCTCCGCAGGAGACAAGGTAGCCCACAACGTCGTTGGAGACACGGGAGTTATACTTGGTGCGGGCGGCGACTTGTTGGTTGGCCTAACACGTCAATCACTCTTTGATCAAGACATGGCCTACCACGAACCGATGCGTCTTCTCACCTTGGTAGAGGCGCCCATTGAACGAATCGAACAAGTCATCGATGCCAACCAAATCCTTCAGCAACTCTTCAATGGAGCATGGGTCCACCTAGTTGCCCGCGAAAACGAAGATAGCCGATGGATGATCCGCTCGACCGCCAGACAGTGGTACCCATGGCAAACTAGCCCAGAGCACGATAAGAAGGCGTAAAAAAATCAAATCTTTCAAACAATGGCCAAAAATGAGACTATGAATTGAAACCATGCAGAGTGGAGTTCCAGAGTGGGTTGTCATATAGACAGAAAGAGTTAGAAATAGAGCCCTCAAAAGAGCAAAACTCTCCCAAGGCAGATCAAGATTCGATCCCTCAGATTGCTTGTTAGATTGTAAGGAGCAAAGCCCTTGTCGGTCCTCCTTGCAATCCTTGCATTACGGCGCTTTGGGTTCACGCGAACGACCGGCGCCTAACCGCCACGCAAACCCAAAGAGCCAGAATCTCGTGCCTAAGACCGCAGAACCAATTCAGTTAGCGCTAGCGGCCAGTCCGTCTTTGAAGACAGTTTATCGAAATGCACTCATACGATGAGGAAAAATCCCTAGCGAAGATCTCGCCCCAAACCAACGAATAGACGACTTCGTCGCCAGAAAACAAGCCGCTAAAAAGACAATCCCATTGCCATCCTCCGCCGGATCGCCATAGAGCGCTCTTTCAAAGGACCCAAAACCCCTGGTAATCAGAGATATCAAATCTACTAAAGAGCATCTACCACCATCATCTCCATCAGATGATGGTGGTTACCAAAGGCGATTCAAGTCGAAGCTGGCCTGGTGCAAGTCCATCTCGAAATGGAAACTTTCGTTTAGTTATCACGGAAATTTCAACGCAGTCTCTCAATAACCAGTCATAATGAGGTAATTGCCTCCCTTTGATACCGAGATCTCGGCCCTACCTCCCTTTGCTCTTGCAATCTTTGCGCCGACCGCTGATTCAAATGGCGAGAAATTTATTGGCAATAGATACGATCCAGCTTTAGCAATAGAGACTGAAATTGTAGTTACTCCGATTGAGCGAATTTGAAGTGGCGCCGAAGGACAACCAGCCACTTCAAAGACCTTGAACTCTCCAATTTTTATTGGATTAACAAGGTAAGTAGAAGGTGATGCTACGATCTGAGCCTCCCGTTGCGAACTATAGTCATAGGGGGCCGGAGGCAAAATCACCGCCCGAACTTGATTGCTACAAAGCCAATCTTTGTACTCTCGTGAAGTCAATCTCACACCATAAAAAATCTCATTCTGATTGAAGTCGCTTTGCCGGAACCACCCCCGTGCCAGGGGAATCTGACTATTAGCTAGAAAATATGAGCCCTCATGCAAAAGAGAGTCGACATATTCTACCCTTTGCCCAGGGTACGAAGCTTTGAGCACACGAACAAGGCCACTCCAGTTGGAGCTATTTGTCAGCCAAGCGGCACTTGGATCAAAGATCGGAGCTTCGATTGAGATAAATTCCCACCCAACGCCCAAAAGATATAGGAGCGCAAAAACCGCCAATCGTACTTTCCTGCTTTTAGGACCCCTTGTGGAACCCTTTGAGAAAAGATACAAGACGGCAATCAAAATCGGTGAGATTTCACCCACACGAGCAATATTCCCACCTAACGTTGTCGACACGGTGAACAAAATAAGCGAACCCGCCATGTACAAAAGGGTAGGGATGACAATGGGGGCGCGCTCTCCATCGTCCACAAACACGTTCACAACAACCAAGAGAATCAGGGAAAAACCAAGAACCAGCCCTAAGTCAGAGCCAAAAAATGGATACTTGCCACCGATCCCAAAGTACTTTGAAATCTCATAGTCGCCAAAAAGCCCTAAAAGTGGTAGCCCCATGCCAATGCGAGTGATTGACGAACCAAGTAAGACCCCCAAGGCCTTCTTGGCACGGAGCCAAGCTGACCCCAAACCGGCAACTTTTATTGGATGATAATTTGCCGACTCCTTAGTGAGGAATCTAACGGCACTAAAAGTGACGCCAACCAAAATCCAAACAAGAACCAATGGCGAAGTAGCACCAGCCAAAATCAAAAAAAGACAATATGAGACCCAGGAGCGCTTATTCATGGCGACTATAGCAAATGACGCAAAAGCCAGCGATGTCAAAAACGGGTATGCCCCAGTAAGAATTAACGCACCCGCCGGAACACCAATAGCCACGGCAGTGGAGATCGTGCCAAAGTAACTACCAAGGAAGCCAGGTCGATCAGAATCTACTCCATTCCAAGAGATCGCCCTTAGCTTTAAACAAAAAGAGGAGACCACTCCAGAGATCGCCATCAAACCAAGGATTGGTGGTAGCCATGTGGTCGTAAATGCCGCTAGGGGGTAGTAGATGTAGGAGTAGCCAAGAAATTGGAACTTGCCAAAATACCAAAAATTATCCCAAAAAATAAGGCGATGGTACTTTGCAAAAAGAGCGGTTAGGTAGAGATGCGCTGCAGTATCATTTCCAAAACGGACCAATGCTACCAAAACAACCGCAACTAAGCCCGTTATCAGAGGCGCGAGGATCAATTGGCGTGATTTAGCAAACAAATCGAACTATTACCTTCGCTTTATGGTCATTCATTAATCATTAGACTAAAGCCACTTTACTTCTTTAATCCAAACGCCGCTAGCAGTACTCATGGGATCGTTCGACTTTATCCCTCCCCTTGAAATACGAAAGCACAAAACTTCCTCACAAGCAATCGACAAGGTTCCTGCTTTGGACCATGCCTCACCTTTCCTAACTCGGATTCAAATAAGAGGTGAGATCGCTTTAACTGGGTAATACTTGAACTAGGTAACACTTGGCCACCTACAAATTTCTAGTTGAAAGGTCTTCCCATTTCGCTCGCCTTGACGCGCAAAGTTTGACTTGCTATAGACATGCTTTAGCCATAGGGGCCAACCTTATCAATATCAAGTCACATTGAGCACTACCATTAGTAAGATTGGGTTAGCTTTTATAAGGAATTTGACAAACCCGCGTGCCTTCGAATCAGAAAACAGACTCGAGATGAAGTCGATCAACCACCTACAATACTTAATCGTGTTAGCGCTCTGCCTCATAGGTACGTTGCCACTGGAACTCGTCATTGGGGCTAAGGTCTACCGCAAGCCGCTCAGACTGGCAATCTCATTAATACCTATCGCGCTACTTTTCTCGCTTTTCGACATCTACTCCATCCATGCCAATTGGTGGTATTATGCCAAGCGCTACGTAAGCGGCGTCACCCTTCCAGGCAAACTTCCCCTGGAGGAGCTCCTATTTTTCTTGATCATACCAATTTGCGCACTTTTGACATATGAGGCCGTCCACGTGCTGCTAGAGCCAAGACAAAAAAGACCAACGAGGCGCTAGATCCATGCATGCATACACCATTGGCGCACTGGCCGCCGTGGCTCTTTCGATAATCTTTGAACTCTTTGTTATGAAAGGCCGGATCTACTTCAAAAAAGAATTCTGGATCACAATTTTAATTATCGTACTATTTCAAATCCCGACCGATGGCTGGCTCACAAAAACCTCAGCCCCAATTGTCATATATAATCCCAACCACTTCTCCGGCTTACGAATACCATTTTCCATCCCCATCGAGGACTTCCTCTACGGCTTTGCGCTTGTCTCAGCGGTCTTGAGCATTTGGGAACGCCTAAGACAAAGAGAAGACAGATAGCTGCTGACCTTGAGATATAAGTGCTCTAGAACCACTCTCTAGCTGGCATTGCTCCAACTAGATCTTTAGATTCTCTATACTGATATATTAGAGATAACCTAAAGAGGTCCACATGCTCTTCAAAGTTTCAATTGTAATCGCAACATTCTTTCTGATGGAGCCGATCGCATATTTGGCCCATCGGCTAATAATGCATGGCTTTGGTTGGATTCTTCACGCCAGCCATCATCAAACTCGCCTTAAAAAGATCGAGGCAAACGACGCTTATCCCGTAGCCTTTGCCGCTTTTACCATCGCAGCTATAGCGCTTGGAACAACAACGTCAAAATTTTCAATCCTTGTTCCAGTTGGCATTGGAATTACCATCTATGGAGCGGCTTATGCATTCATGCATGACATCTACATCCATAAGAGGCTCTTCAATGTGCCCACCATTTCATTCCTAGAACCCCTAAGATACGCCCACCAGATCCACCACCTCTACAATGGCGAACCCTACGGAATGCTATTCCCAATAGTCCCAAAGTCAGTTCGAGCAAGGGCGGATGCGGTACTAGCCAACAATCGCGCCAATGGCTACTCTGAACTTCTTCCATGGGGCAACACTCACACGACTCCCAAATACATCGAAGTTGACTAATTCAATCTCTTCTAAGATTCCTGAATAAAGTTCTCGTGCGCCAGCTACGCAGGCCGCAGAACGAGGCGGCAAAAAACGATCCCCCAGACGGGACTGCTCATAGATTTCCCTATTTCGGGCGATCTCAAATTGCATCAATTCTCTAAATTCAAAATCAGATCGTCTGGTCTCAAAAGCGCTCATGGCCTTAAACTGCTCAATATCTTCAAGCGGAATATAGATTCTTCCACGCTGTAAGTCCTCTGAGACATCTCTCAAAAAGTTTGTCAGCTGAAAAGCAAAGCCTAGATCCCTAGCCGGCTTTCGGGCGTATTTAGACGATGGCTCCAAAACTGGTAATGTCATCTCACCTATAACGGCAGCAGAGCCTTCCATGTAGGTCAAAAGGTCTTCATAAGTCTCGTATCTGAATTTGGAAAAGTCCAGCCTCATCGATTCGGCAAATTTACTAAAAAGATCAAGATCGATTTCAAAACGAAGAACCGTGTCTACGACAGCCATCAATATTGGATCATTTGAAAAACCAACCTTTACATCGGTGAAAAAGCGCCCTACGAAGGCCCCCAGGGCACTCTCCCGGTCAGAAATTGGGACATCTCCGAGATCGTCAACGATATCGTCTGCATATCGACAAAAGCCATAAAGCGCATGTATATGTCGCCTCATCGCCTGAGGAAGTAGAAAAGTGGAATAGTAATAAGACTTACCAAAGCGCATATTTAGAGATCTGCATCGCTCATAGGAGCCATCTAGTTCCCGTTGGGTCACCATCTAGTTGCCTTGCCGATTCTTTGAGCAACTAACTTTCCAGAGATCAAAACCATAGGAACACCCACCCCGGGCACAGTAGACGATCCAACAAAATAAAGGCCGGGGATTCTCTTGTCGTAATTATTCGGACGAAACGGTCCAGTTTGAAAGAAACGATGCGAAAGAGAAAATGGGGTTCCTCTCTCCATTCCCATAGCTTGCCAATCCAGAGGGTCTATCGCCTTCTCAAGCACAATATTCGAGGTCCCTGCTCCAAGAATACCTCTGTGAGCTAAACGCGCTTTAAAGTCGGAAATTGCTATGTCTCGCTCATATCGCCAATCAATCTTGCCATCAAGATTCGGGACGGGTTCTAAGGCGTAGACTATCGAGGAACCGTCCGGTGCTAAAGTTGGATCACTGTGAGTAGGAATTGTCACCAGAATAGATGGGCTCTCCATTCTCGTTCCACTCTTGAGAAGCGAATCAAAGGACTCTTTCCACTTTTTACCAAAATAGATATTATGATGAGCGTGCTCCACGCTCGGTTTACCATCGATACCCATCAAAAGTAAAAGAGCAGATGGTGAATACTCCCCCTTGCGTGATACGCGTGGGGCCTGCTCCCCGCCCAATAAATCTCTGTAGACACCCGGCAATTCACCGTTGGCCACTACCGCATCAGCGCTAAAGCGCTCGCCATCTTCAAGTTCAATCCCAACAACACTTCCACGCGATCCCATTGATCTCAGAATGCGCGAAACCTTTGAATTGAGACGAAACTCCACTCCATTCGCCTTAGCAACCTTCGCGAGGGCTTGAGGAATCGCACTCATTCCTCCTTTAGGAAAGTACACACCCTCGATCGTATCCATATAAGTAATTACCGCATAGACGGCCAGGGCATCATAAGGAGAAAGACCTGCATAAAGAGACTGAAAAGAAAAGAGCTTCTGAAGTCTAGGATCGTCAAAATACCGTTCAACGAGCGGAGCAAGTCGTCCAAAGGCCCCCATTTGAATAAGGCGCAGCCCTGGCATAAGTGGGTTCAAGAAATCTAGAGGTGAATCAAAATTACGGTCAATAAAGTTCTCGACCTCAAGAGCATATAGCTTTCTTAGATAGGCGCAAAACCTATCGAATGCAGCTGCATCCTTAGAACCAGCAACACTTCGAATCTCTTGTCTCATCGCCTCCTGGCCAGCACGTACCGATATCACGCCGCCACCGGATGGCCCCGCTTCGTCCTCAAAATTTGCACGATACATTGGGTCAAGCTTGATGAGTTCAAGTTCATCAGATAAGTTAGCGCCATTGGCATTGAAGACATCTGATAAAAGATTTAACATCGTAAGAACAGAAGGTCCGGTGTCAATAGAGAAACCATTAGAGGCAAAGAGGCCACTGCGGCCCCCCACTCGATCCGCACTATCAAAAACAGTTACCTCATAGCCGTCACGCCTAAGATAACTTGCAGCGGATAGGCCCCCTAATCCTGCGCCAATTACGGCAATTCTCATATCGCTATCCTTAATCTTAGACTAGAGAGCTCGCGAGGCGATAAAGACGGCGAGGTCTCTTAGGTCAGCCTTTGCCGAATCCAAAAGGTAGCACTCGTCTAAAGCCAACAAAGACGATTCAACAAGCATCTCGACTCGATCCTCAACCATCGCCTTTGATCCGCAATCCTCAATCATCTCCATCATCGCGAGGATCTGGCTCTCATTCGGTAGATCAAGGGCAAACAGTCTTTCAAACTCTGATTTTGCGAGACCAGTCAGGCGGTCCATGGTCATCGCGACCAGGGTGGTTGGCTTACCTTCCCTCAAGTCATCACCGACAGGCTTACCAGTTATGGTGCTATCGCCAAAGATACCCAATAGGTCGTCTTTGAGTTGGAAAGCTTCACCGAGAGGAAGCCCAAAACGTGACAGTTCCTCCATCTGGTCTAAAGATGCCCCGGCCAAAGAGGCGCCTATCTGAAGTGGTCGCTCGATCGTGTATTTCCCGGATTTATAGATGCTTACCTTCTGCGCCGATTCGACAGTCGGCCTACCTTTGGCAGTTCCAATAAGGTCAAGGTACTGTCCAATATTTACTTCAAGTCGGAGTTCAGAGTAGATCTTGCGGGTCGCAAGTGGCGCGGCTTCCATCATCATATCTGCATAGACAAATGCTAAATCACCTATCAAGATCCCGATACCCTCGCCGAAGCGTCGACTCTCACCTCTGTAAGAAGATATCCTATGCTCTTCGATAAATCGCTCATGAACAGTCGATGAGCCACGTCTAGTAGAAGAGCCGTCCATAATATCGTCGTGCAATAGGGCAAAAGTATGTAGCAACTCAAGAGAAGTTAAAAGATCCACTAGAATAGGAGCGTCTCCATATCCTCCGGAGCCCAAGTATCCGTAGTAACAAAAAGCAGGTCGAAGCCTCTTCCCGCCCGAGGCAACCATCTTCTCAAGTGCTTCAAAAGGAACGATCAATCCGTCGTCAACGCGCTCCCACCTTGGCTTTTCGTCGTCAAAAAGTTTTGTCAAGCGTCGATCAACCAATTGGGCAATTGTTCGCAAACCTGCCGGAGCTCGATCCAACTGCATCTCCTTAGTCAAAACACTTTCCTAGCGCCTAGTTTAGTTTTTTCTTTCACTTCGAATCGACCACCTAACAACATGTGCAAATACACAGCAGGAACCTGCAAAAATAGACCGAACATAAATCGCATCTTATTGAGCCAACAAACACCCATAAATTATTTCTAAAATCAGAATAATTATCACTAAATCCAAAAATTCCCAAAATTAGCATCTAAACCTTCGCATGCCAAAGTTAAAGATCAAGAAAAACGCAACGAATCATCGACCTTTCAATCAAACTATCGAAATACTTCGACAGCTATCACGATCAAAATCTGAACTCGCCTAACCTACACAATTGAAAAAGCAAGAGCCAGTCGATAGATTTACAGACATAGATAACACTAAAGAATGTTCTAAACTTCCAAAGTGGTCTCATTTCAGGGCCGGAAAGCTCTTTTATTAGAACTTATCGAAAACGTCCAAGATATCGGTCTAAGTAAATGCACACCTAATCTTATTCAAAGTCGATTTTAAAGGCTCAGGTAATCACCCTTGGTTCAGCGGTAAAACGCGAGCCATCCTAGACCCACAGCTAAATGGATCATAAGGCCGGACCATCAAAGACAGTAATCTTTTGCATTTGATTCATTCGAAAGAGCCAGATGGGCTGACCAAGTCTAACGCAAATCTCAATACAACGCTATCGAATCCGAGAACGAGCAGCTAAGGGTTGTCTGCTCGCCTTTGTACGAGTCGCTTTGAACCCATTGCGAAGCTAGGAGCCCCAAAGAGCGAAGCAGCGATATTTATAGCGTAGACCAAAAGACCAAACTCAATAGCAGGGGCCGATCGAATTCCCAGTGGGTGCAGCATAAGAACCAAAGCACCCTCTCGAACGCCAAGGCCGCCAATAGTTAGTGGTAGAACTTGCAACATGGCAATGGTGGGTACCAAAACAAATAGTGCCCGCCATCCAATGGAGATAGAAAGCGCCGAAGCCGCGAAGATACTAGCAGCAACGACACATATTTGATATAAAAATGCCCATCCAATAAGGCGTAAAAACTCTGTGGGATTCTCGCGAAACCTTCCGAGACCCTTGGATATCGAAGACATTACACCATTTAAAAAACGCAACTTAGAAGCGACGGGGAACTGCCACTTTAATATGGATAGCCTAACCAAAACAAAAAGAGCCACCAAAGTAACAAATGCTATAACCATAATCATTTGAGAGACTGAACCAAGTTGTAGCATACTAGGGTCGCTAGCTACGCCAAAAAGAACCAGTAGCGGCAACACCAACCAACCAGTTAATCTTTCCAGAACCACCGATGCCACAGAGTCAGAGGATGCCTTGGAAACCGACCCAAGCCACTTCGCACGGATCACGTCGCCACCAACAGTGGAGGGCAAAAAATTGCCAGCGAACATTCCTGCAAGCTGCAACTCAATCAGATCCCTAAATCGCGACTTTACATCCAGTGCGGCTAGAACTCGGTGCCAGCGGACCACAGAGACGGCAATTCCCACGAGCGTAACAACAAAGGCAAAGGCTATGAGGCTAAAGCCGCGCCTGCCAATCTGCTCAATTCGGTTCCAGTCCACTTTTGTAACCAAAACATAAAACATTATCAAGGTCGATACGTAACGAAGATAAGGGAATGCCCGCTTTATGGATGTTTGCGAGATAGTTGAAACTGCTGAATTTTTTCCCTCGAGATGGTCTTCACCCATTAGATTTCCGCACTTTAGGAGTTGAGAACTGACTTATTCTATCGTTTAGGCTGATTGGAATCTACAGACGCCTCTCGATTCACCGACGGGAAACTCCAACCCTACTGATCCCCTTCAATCAATTAGCTCGAAAATCGTCGCAAGCTTAGTTGAGTTAACCTTACTTGAAGTATATGCCAAAACCATTGTTTAGCGAGTGTCCAAGTAATCGTCGATCGACAGCCATAGACCAGCAATGGCAAGATACCACTTTAGAACAGCGTTTTAATCTATAGATCGCCTAGATTAAGTTAAATTAATAGTCGAAACAAATTGGGAGTATGGTTCATGATTGAGTCCAATCTCGTGGAAAAGGTTATCCGATCCGCGCTAAGTCGAGGTGGTGACTTCGCAGAGATCTTCGTAGAAGAAAAGACCACCTTTTCGGCTTCCCTTGATGACGCGATCGTCGAAGAACTTTCATCCGGTACAGCTCGAGGAGCCGGAATTAGAGTTCGCTATGGTGACACAACCGGCTTTGCTCATACAGCAGATCTAAGCGAGAATGGCCTATTACGCGCCGCGCAAGCAGCATCTTCGCTTGCGCAAAATAGCTCGAAGTCAAGACAAATAATGGCACTGCAAGAGCGAGTCTTTTCACCAATCGATCCGCTCAAAAACCTTCCTATGACGATAGCAAAAGATCGCAAAATCGAACTTCTAAAACACCTCAATGATGCAGCTCGTTCAGCAGGTTCGGCCATTCGACAAGTTGGGGCGTCATACTCCGACTCGTTAAGGAGATTTTTGGTCGCCAATTCAGATGGCGTCTTCGTTGAAGAAGAGCAGATAAGAACTCGAATCTCAATCTCCGCAATTGCATTAGGAGACACAGGGATGCAGGGGGGTTATGAAACCGTTGCCATGACCAAGGGGTTCGAAATCTTTCAAGATCTAGATATCGAGCAGATGGCGCTCAAAGCTGCTAATCGAGCGATCTTAAAACTTTCCGCACGGCCCGCACCATCCGGACAAGTACCAGTCGTCCTAAATGGCTTAGGTGGCGGAGTCCTCTTCCACGAAGCGTGTGGTCACGGTCTTGAGGCTGACCACGTTCTCAAAGAGTCATCTGTATATGCAGGAAAAATAGGTCGTAGCGTTGCAAGTCCATTGGTAACGCTCCTAGACGATGGAACCGTAACCGATCAATGGGGTACCTTCCATCACGACGACGAAGGTCATATCTCCTCAAAGAACACCTTGATCCAAGATGGCGTCTTGGTCGATTACATGTGGGATCAAACCCAAGGCGACAGAACCAAGCGAGACTCTTCAGGAAACGGACGCCGTCAAAGTTACGCCCATCTACCAATGGTTAGAATGACAAATACTTATCTCATGCCTGGCGAGTCAACACCGCAAGAGATCATAGCCGATACTGAATACGGCATCTACGTCTCGCAACTAGGTGGCGGCCAAGTAAATACCGCCACTGGAGACTTCGTCTTTGGAATGACAGAGGCATACCTAATTGAAGATGGTCGCATAACCGCCCCGTTGCGAGAGGCGAATTTAATTGGAAACGGACCAGAAGTTCTGGCGAACATCGATGCCGTTGCCAACGATTTCTCGATAGTACCTGGAACCTGTGGAAAAGATGGGCAAAGTGTCCCGGTTGGCTGCGGACAGCCAACACTAAGGATTAAAGCTGTTACAGTAGGAGGAACCGCGGGTGCCTGATCTAATTAAAATTGGCCAACGAATTGCCGATATGGCCTCTGGCGGCGAAGAGATAGAGGCATATGCTATCTGGGAGCGTGAGACCTCCATACGCGTCTACAACTCAGAGATTGAATCGCTCACCACATCTGAATCATCAGGAATCGGTATACGTGTCATCCGGGATAAAAGAGTCGGAATTTCATATGCTGGAACCCTCGAAGACGACGACCTCAAAAGAGCCCTAGAAGAGGCCCGGGATAATTCCCGGTTTGCTTCACAAGATCCTTTCGCTGGGATCGCCGAACCCGACGGAGTCGATGGGCCCAAGCTCAACCTATGGTCGGTCGACATCACAAATACACCAACTGAAAATAAGATATCCCTTGCCCTTGAGCTTGAGAAGGTAACGCTTTCCAAAGATCGTCGCATCAAATCCCTCAATTCATCGAACTACGGAGACGTTAGTGTAGAGAGCGCTATCGTAAATTCAAAAGGCATAGCAAGCTACACCCAACAAACCTACTGTTGGCTTTGGGCATACGCCCTAGCTATGCAGGACGACGAGACCCAGACTGGCTTTGGCCTCCACGCCTCGAGGGACTTTGCGGGTATCGACTTAGAATACGCAGCCCAAGAGGCAGCTTATAAATCCACACGAATGCTTGGCGCGAAAAAGCCCAAGTCTTCGAATCTGATTGCGGTCTTCGAACCAGATATCTCATCCTCGTTTATTGGCATCATCTCCAGCACCCTCTCCGCCGAGGCAGTTCAAAAAGGTCGATCAATCTTTTCAGGAAGAGTTGGCGAAAATGTTGCAAATAGCAGATTGAACCTAATCGACGATCCTTCGGATCCACGATTCTTTTCATCGGCAAATTACGACGACGAAGGTCTCGCATCCAGGCAAAACCTTCTGATCAAAAATGGAAGTCTCAAGGGATACCTCTACGATAGCTATACCGCTCGCAAAGAAGGCGTGGCGCCCACTGGCTCTGCTATTCGAGGTGGCATCGCGGGCTCCTGCTCTCCGGGCCCCAGAGCTCCCTACATAGAGCCCGGAGAAAGATCCAAGGAAGAGATCGTCTCTGAAATAACCGATGGTGTCCTAATTCAATCGGTATCAGGAATTCATTCTGGCGTCAACCCAGTAAGCGGAGATTTCTCAGTTGGTGCAGAGGGAATTAGAATCCACGACGGCGAATTAAAGGAGCCGATCAAAGAGTTTACGATTGCATCCAACCTACAAAAGATGCTCCTTGATATTCGATCGATTGGCTCAGATTTAACGATACGACCGAGTGGTGCTGCTGGAGTAACTTTAGCAATTGGCAACATAAACCTAAGCGGCTCCTAGGTTTAGCCGTTGAAGATAGACCTCCACACACATACTCATCGTTCCGGGGATTCAACCACCACCTACGAAGAATATATAGAGGCCTTCCAATCCTCAAATTTGGATAAGGTGGCCGTAACCGACCACCTTACCATTGAGGGCGCATTGAACCTTCGAGAACGCCTCGGGGACACGATCATCATAGGTCAAGAATTTCGGGTCAAGGAAGGCGAGCTTATTGGCCTCTTCATCGAAAAAAAAATACCTCCGGGCCTAGATGCCAGAACCGCATCCAAGATGATTAGGGACCAAGGTGGACTAGTTTACGTTCCTCACCCAGGTGATCAAGGAAGAACCTCTCTCACCTATGAAACACTATTTATGCTTGCCAACGAGAAAATGATTGACATTATTGAAATCGGCAACTCTAGGTGGAGTCCTAACGGGTTCAACCAAAAAGCTCAAAGCATTGCCACCAAAACCTCAGTTTCCACGGGAGCTGGTAGTGATTCACATGTCGAGACCGCCATCGGCTCATCTTATTGCGACCTTGGCGATGCTCCCTGGAACGATTCAAGCCAATTCCTATTAGCACTGAGCGGCGCAAGCCTTACAATCGATTGGTTTGATCCGCCGCGAAAGTGGAAGTCGCGAATAGTACCATCGAGCCATTAGCACCCACGACACATTCGAGACAGTGAGCCTCCCCGCCCTTACAGACGGGGCTTCTGACCTCGCCGTTTGGTTGGAGTCACCTGACATCGCTTGCATCATGCCACCGCTACCGACTGGTCTAGTGCTAATGAATTAGCACTGGTAGATGAGTTTGCTAGTTTCGGCTTGCTTGTCTGAGATATCTCAGACAAGGCCCGGTTCTGGGCACTACTTCGGGCTCTGGCCTTAGGGCACTGCACCTTTTGGTGTGTCTTGCGTTGATCGGGTGACCAATGTTTTTCAGCTCGAAGATACGTGACTAAGATTGTTGTATCTAGTCCAATTGAAGAGCACTCTGCGTATATCGCCTTCTGGAGAATGTTTATTGCTCCTAGGGCGTCTCGATGACAGCTGAACCCACAGATAGGGTTCTTGCATCGGTAGTGCCGACCTGATGGTCGCTTGCGTCTTAAGCACGCAGGGCAAGTTTGGCTAGAGTATGACTCGTTTAGGGGTTGTATCTCTAAGTTAGTTTTCTAATTGAGGTATTGCTCTTGAGGGCCTCTTGACCACTGGGATAGTTGCTGGCGACCGTGGCGACCCATGGATCGTTTGGCTTTACTATGTTTTTCTATCCCTCTTACGTCACCAACTATGAGTGTGGCGGTGTTGTGGTTGATGACGTGATTGGCCGGCTTTTTGGACACCTGAGCATTCCAAAACTCTTTACCAGTCCTTTACCACAGGGGTCATTGCGAAATAACCGTTTTGGCGTATTCGACAGCAACGCATTTACTCAAAATGGTTGCTTAGAATTCAAGAACTCCCCTCGAGCGTTTCTTTGGATCCAAAGAAATAAGCAGTCCGGTAATTGGATCTGAAAGTTGTGTTCTTAGCTCCATTGAATTCGAACTAAAGGGGTTTGATTCCAATACGTAGTTTAGGAACCAGTTACCCTTTGTGCTACTCCTGGCTTAGAGTGGTCCGTAATCCTCAGAAAAGCGAAAGACAACTTTCTAATCCAACAGCGGGAGGACTATGGACAAATAAATATCAGAAAACGAGCCATTTAGGCATTAATTAAGGGACCTTCTAGTGTCCCCTCTCATAAGTTCCCTGAGTTCTAGTTCCCCAGATACTTTGCCATCGATGCGAATATCTCGTCAGCTGTCTTTACCCACCTAAATGGTGTTGGGTCTTGGTTCCAGCGCTCTGCCCAGGTGTTGATCGAAGCAACGAGTTGCTTTTGTGACTTATGGGTGGATGTGTGGAGCATTTTGGTAGTCAGTTCCGAGAACCATCTCTCAACCAGGTTCATCCACGAGGAGTAGGTGGGTGTAAAATGGAAGTGGAATCTCGGGTTTTTTATGAGCCAGGCCCGTACAGCATCGGTTTTATGCGTTGCATAATTGTCCAGGATGATATGGACTTCGAGTTCTTTTGGAACTTCTTTTTTCACCTGATCCAAAAAGGCTATGAACTCGATCGCCCGATGAGCCTTTGTGGTGTTGGTGATCACCTTGCCAGAGGCAACATCAAGTGCTGCAAAGAGATTTGTTGTGCCGTTGCGTTTGTAGTCATGTGTTTGCCGCTCTGGAACAAAAGGTCTCATGGGAAGCAGTGGCTGGGTTCTATCCAACGCCTGGATCTGTGTCTTTTCGTCAATACATAGTACCAGTGCAGCATCAGGGGGATTGAGATAGATCCCAGTTATGTCGCGGACCTTTTCGGTAAAGGCCGG
>NZ_JXYS01000066.1 GCF_000949295.1 Acidithrix ferrooxidans | reverse complement strand
CCCCACTTGATATCATCACGCCACTCCTTGGACTGACTGGCTATCCACTTCTTTGGCTCCTTTCCCTCTCTACCAGGCACGACATCAAGAAGGGTTGGACTCGTAACGTCCACGATTGAGGTAGACCACTTCTGGGTCCGATAGCGACCCTCGCGACAAAACAAGGTCTCATCTAATCCGAGTGCACGAACCTTACCAAAGCGACTTGGATCCTCTACGAGGGGAGTCCCATAGGCAATGACAGCGTCATTGATCGTGTGCCAATCACAATCGAGCTCTCTGGCTACCGATGACACCGATCGACCATCTCTACCAACCACTCGGGTTGCGAATCTAGCTGCCCTATCGGTGAGCTTGAGTCTTGGAGCTGCGATCCTAGTGTCCACGTCACTCCACGACGGGGCGGAACAGTTCCCATCCTTGCACTCCCACCTGCGTTTGTGCCAGATGAGTCTGACGGCACGGCCAAAGCTTTGTAGATCAATCAGCTCTACTAGTGAGCCTCCCTTGGAATAACTCATCCCATTACATACTGGGCATTTTGGTCGTTCGCCTCGACACTCGATATGGACCCGAAGGGGTGTCTTTGAACCTTGGTCACCCAGATCCTCGATGCCAATCAAATTGACATCCATAAGATCGAGCAAGATCTCGGCAATTCGAATAGGATTTTCTTCCACAGGGGCCCTCCAGTGATGAGTTGTTGAACTATCCCATTCTGGCAGAGCCCCTGTGACCCTCCCAAACTCACCCCTGGTGCGTGGCTACACCTGACTAAATTCCCCACTTAAATCCGAAGTCCCTCTATCCTCATACAAACAGCTAAAAAATGTATAGCTCGAAGGATTTGGCTTCGGCAAAGGCCTAGGAGACACTTGCATAAGTGGATTGTTACCCGTTTTGGATTTTAAGGTCCGCACTTAATGCCCAACAAGGTATAGTACCTGCATTCTGAGTCAAAAAATGCCACCTGAAAGAGTCGAATTATGAATTGCGCAATTGCCTCCTAGTGACTCTGGTTAGGAAGATTCGTCTGAAGATAAACCAGTCACAAAATCTTCCTTCGAAGATATACCCCAACAGGCAAGGGCGATCTGAAAAAGCCTGAGACCTCCTAGGTCGTCATGGATCTTGAGAACGCCGACCAAATGCCATTCCCAGCGAGCGAGGTGACTCCGTTAAAATCGGCCCCAAGCGCTTTGTGGACATCGTATGGACTCAAATAAATAGGAGTTCGATCTGCGTTTGTAGAGACCCAAAAGAGGGCTCCACTCGGACGTAGTAGTCGCAAAACTTCGTCTCGAAAGAGAAATGAATTCTGAATCACAATTGAATCGAAGCTTTCGTCGCTAAATGGCAAACAACTGGCATCACAATTGATAACCGGCGGCGATTGAGTGGTCATTTTTAAAAGCATGGACAGAGATAAGTCGATACCAACTACCTCCCCGAAGAAATTACAGAGGAGTTCTAGATTAGATCCAGTGCCACATCCGATCTCCAAGCATCTTCCATTCAAATACTGAGCGCGGTTAAGTCCGTCCAAGAGGGCTTCAGTCCTTTCTGCGCCGCTCCTCTGACTCCAGTCTTCTGCCATTGAATCAAAGAGGTCGCCTACTTTTTTAGCACGCTCTTTCGTCCATCCATCCCTCTCAAAAGCGACCTGCCTGACAACTTTTCGCATCGGATGATCCATACCAACGCCAGGGTTCAGTGCATCAAGAGGTAACAGCGCTCTTTGAAGATAGATAAGAGACAAACCAAGACCTTCCGTAAAAATCGTAGCTAGGAAATTCTATCAACCCAGAATTTCAACTTCCAGGTAACCCGTTGATAAGTGGAATATCTAACAATTAGGACCACAAATCCAGCTACAAGAGTAGTGTCGATTCTTCTATGTTGCAATTTATTCAACCCACATCAGCGAGATACTTACGCAACTCTTTAATCTCATCTCTCAGTCTTCCGGCATATTCAAAACGAAGGTCGGCTGCGGCTTCGGCCATCTCGGCCTCTAGGGTTTGAACAAGCGCTACCACCTCATTCATATTCATAGTTGCATAGTCCGAGATACCCTTATTTCGTCTTGAATTAGATTTGGGAAGCGGAGCAGTCTTGGATGGTCTCAATTGGTCCAATATGTCTGTTACCGCTTTAGTGATTGTTACAGGGTTTATATTATGCTCTAGGTTGTAGGCCTGCTGGAGGGCCCTGCGACGCTCAGTCTCAGAGATAGCTCTCGTCATGGAATTTGTAATTGTATCCGCATACAAGATCACAAATCCCTCCGAATTCCTTGCAGCCCTCCCGATAGTCTGTATCAAAGCTGTCTCAGAGCGCAAAAACCCCTCCTTATCTGCATCGAGTATCGCAACCAAAGTAACCTCGGGCAGATCCAAACCCTCTCGAAGAAGGTTGATACCCACTAAAACGTCAAACTCACCAAGACGCAGGTCTCGAAGAATGGTCACCCTCTCAAGGGTGTCTATATTCGAGTGCAAATAACGAACCCTAAGCCCCTGTTCAAGAAGGTAATCGCTTAGATCCTCCGCCATCTTTTTCGTTAAAGTAGTCACGAGGATACGTTCATTTTTTTCAATTCGAACGCGAATCTCCGAAAGAAGGTCATCTATCTGATGCTGAGTAGGACGCACGACTACCTTAGGATCGAGCAGTCCAGTGGGCCTTACTATTTGCTGGACAACCTGACTGGATTGGGCGATCTCGTATTTCGAGGGCGTTGCAGACAAAAAGACGACCTGATTGATTCTCTCATAAAATTCATCAAACCTAAGCGGTCGATTGTCCAGAGCAGAAGGAAGCCGAAAACCAAACTCAACGAGGTTCTCTTTTCGACTTCTATCGCCTGCATATTGACCATGCAATTGTGGAATGCTAACGTGGGACTCGTCAATCACCAAAAGAAAGTCCTTGGGAAAGAAGTCCAACAGAGTAAAGGGAGGCTCTCCTGGCGATCGTCCGTCTAGGTGTCGCGAATAGTTCTCAATACCATTACAGAATCCGACTTCAGCCATCATCTCAAGGTCAAATTCAGTTCGCATCCTAAGTCTTTGCGCCTCAAGAAGCCTATTGGTACCCTCTAATTCCCGCAGGCGCTCGCCCAACTCGACTTCGATCGACGCGATGGCCCTTGTCATAGTCTCGTTACTAGCTACGTAGTGGGTAGCAGGAAAGACCACATACTCGGCGAGCTCCTCCGTAACCTCTCCGGTCAAAACGTCGTAACCCTGAATCCGCTCCAATTCGTCACCAAAAAACTCAAAGCGATAGGCCCTCTCTTCATAAGCTGGGTGAATCTCTAGTGTATCCCCCCTAACCCTAAACTTTCCGCGTACGAGATTTTGATCATTCCGGTCGTAGTGGATGTCGACAAGCCTTCGTAAAACACCTCTTAGTTCATAGCTCTCCCCGACCTGAAAGGCGAGCATCCTCTCCGAATATTCGATCGGGGATCCTAGGCCATAGATGCAGGAGACAGATGCCACTACAATCACATCTCGGCGCGTCAAAAGAGCAGAGGTAGCGGCGTGGCGCAATCGATCGATCTCATCATTTACAGAAGAATCCTTCTCGATATAGGTATCTGAGGAAGGTATGTAAGCCTCGGGCTGATAGTAGTCGTAATATGACACAAAGTATTCGACTCGATTATCTGGAAAAAACTCGCGAAACTCACTCGCCAATTGTGCAGCCAATGATTTATTAGGCGCAATCACTAGGGTCGGGCGCTGTACCGCCTCTATAGTCCAAGCTATAGTTGCACTTTTGCCCGAACCGGTAATTCCAAGAAGGGTTTGGAACCTCTCGCCGCGCTGAATTCCATCGCTTAGCTCGGCTATCGCCGTAGGCTGATCCCCTGCAGGCTGATAAGGAGAAACAACTTTGAATTTAGTCACAACATCAATCTAGGGCGCCATCCGAAACTACGATTCCCTTACCTATACCTTTAAAGCCGCAAAAGTTCCCACAAAAAAATGAACCACCCCAACGCCAACTCTTGCCGTTCCGACCAGATTAACAAAAACAACAGGGACTCCCTGCGTCAAACTTACCCTGGACCTGCAAACAATGAAAACTAGAGGCGAATTGATAGAAGTAGCCATTGACCTATCAACGAGGCGAGAGAGCCGGTGACAGGTTTTTTAGATCGACTCCAGCCAAAATCAACTATTGTAGCAGTAAAGATATATTGCGCAAGGGGATCTAATAAATGTCTCGAGTTGACGTACTTGAAGATACCAGAACAGACAATAACGATATCGACGAGAGGGACCGAATGGCCCATATCGTTCTACCTGCCTCAGCTGTTACCGAAGCTATCATCACGGGAAAGCCATGCACAGCCCTTTGTGGCAAGACCTGGGTCCCAACTCGAGATCCTCAAAAGTATCCACTATGTCCCACGTGCAAAGAAGTTGCTCAGGCCAAGGGCTGGAAGATACCAAGCAACTAAAGATTCGATCAGACAAGGTGTGCGATCAGAACATCGCCTCGATCATCTTGGTAGCGAAGTCTTCGAAACAGTAAAGCCATCTGGACTTTCATCCCTCAGTCATACCACCGAACATGAGGAAAAGCTTAAGCCAACAAGCATCACTTTGTCTGGCCATTTAATCTGACAAATATATAGACCAACAGACTTTGAGGTCTGTTTCACAAGAGATCCAAAAGGATCTGCAAAAATCGATAGAGGCTGAATTACAAACCTAAACTAGCACTTTTATAGCAAATTCAAAGATCTAATGTAGTTGGATATCGCAATTCAATTTAAATATCCAGATTCATGGATATTTATATTGAAAGCCAAATTAGAAGAGAATTGCTACTCCAGTACCTCAGGCAATATCTAATAGGTCGACCAGATCTTCAACCTGTCTCAAAAGATCTTCCTTGGTCGAAGAGTTATCTAGGACGTAATCTGCTACACCAAGGCGCACCTCCCGAGAAACTTGGGAATTTATCCTTGCAAGAGCCTCTTGCCTTGTAATATCGCGGTTGGCTACGATCCGCTCCAATGCAATAGCGGGATCACAATCTACCACTATTAGCGCTTCAAGACCGTATCTAGCTTTACCTCCTCCCTCGACCAAAAGAGGGATGTCAAGCAGGACTACGCCATCAGGATTACCAGCTCCAATTTTTCCAATTCTTCTCGCGATCTCCACTCCTATGGCTGGATGTGTGATGCTGTTCAAGAGCTGCAACTTATCCGAATCATAAAATACAATGGAGGCAAGCTTTGCCCGATCCAATGCACCACTGGCATCGAGGATAGAAGTGCCAAATTCCCCGACAATCTCAAGCAGGGCTGCCGTACCTGGTTCTACCACATAGCGTGCAATCTCATCGGCATCAATGACTTCAAAACCGCTCCTACCTAAATACGCAGCAACCGTCGACTTACCCGACCCTATACCACCAGTCAAACCAAAGATTCGCATAACTCTATCCTAACCAGCCCCAACAATGATACGAAGATGCGACATTGAACTAGCACTCCCACGATTCATCATGGCTATATAAAAAAATACTGTCCCAAACCAAGTGGTCTGAGACAGTATTTATAGTAATTTCCGTCAGTAATAGCTATCGAGCTGTCGCTTTGATAGGTAACTCCTGATGACAAATATTACTCTTGCGAATCCTCTTCTGAGCTCGCCGAGGTGCCCCGCTGGGACTCTAGGTCTGCAAGCCAAGCCTTTTGGGCTTCGGTTTCGGGTTCAAAGTCAACTGCTGAGTAGTCATAGGTACCAATAAAGTTACCATCGTCATCGTAGGCATGCTCACCGTAGATATCTTGATATTCAGCAGCCACTTCGCCACCATCTGCAGCTTGCTTGATGGAGATGCTAATTCGTCGACGTGCAAGATCGATATCGATGATCTTAATCCAAAGCTCTTCGCCAACTTCCACTACATGGTCAGGCGAGTCGACATGTTGGAAAGACATCTCTGAAATATGGACCAAACCTTCGATTCCTTCAGCAACCTGAATAAATGCACCAAAGGGAACCAGCTTAGTTACGCGACCATAAACCAATTCTCCAGGCTTATGTGCGCTTGCGAACTCTTCCCAAGGATCACGCTGAGTTGCCTTGAGGGAGAGCGAAATTCGCTCCTTGGATCGATCCACTTCAAGAATCTGAACGTCAATCTCATCGCCAACTTGTACTACCGAAGATGGATGGTCGACATGCTTCCATGAAAGTTCCGAGACGTGAACGAGGCCGTCCATTCCGCCAAGGTCCACAAAGACACCAAAGGCAACGATAGACGAAACCACACCTTTTCGAACGTCGCCAGGCTTGAGGTTGGCCAAGAACTCTTCGCGCTGCTCTTTCTGAGTCTCCTCTAACCATGCTCGACGTGAAAGAACAACGTTGTTTCGATTCTTATCCAGCTCGATGATCTTAGCTTCCATCATCTTGCCAATGTATGGAGTGAGGTCTCGTACTCGACGAAGCTCTACCAACGATGCCGGCAAGAAACCGCGAAGTCCGATGTCTACGATAAGTCCGCCCTTGACGACTTCGATTACCGCACCCTTGACTGAGCCATTCTTCTCCTTGACCTCTTCTATAGAGCCCCAAGCGCGCTCATACTGAGCTCGCTTCTTGGAGAGGATTAGACGACCTTCCTTGTCTTCCTTTTGGATGACAAGTGCCTCAACCTCGTCGCCAACTTTGACGACTTCAAATGGGTTGACGTCGTGACGGATCGAAAGTTCCCGCGCGGGGATAACACCCTCGGACTTGAAACCGATGTCGAGGAGAACCTCGTCTTTATCGACCCTTACAACTTTACCTTTGACGATATCTCCATCGTCAAAACGAACGATCGTTTGTGCAATCGCATCATCAAATGAGAGATCGCCGAGATCGTCTGCTACTATTACTCGCGGTGTGCCTTCGTCTTCAAGCTGAATTTCTTCAACTTCAACTTCTGGCGCGCTAACCGAATCGGACATGAATGTAGAACGCTTTCTTTACTTACAATTTTGAAAGCAAATCAAAAAAATGATTACGCTTCATCTCAAAGCATATCCACATTTATGATAAACCTCTACCACAATCTAAGTAATGAAGACATACTTTTTCCTCAAAGCATAATAATAGTTAATAATTACTTTATATTACCTAAACGAAATCAAACAATTAGAAGACATTTTTTGCAACGCCTCTTCGATCTATCTAAAAGTTGCCTTGCACGATCTTTTGATTGAAGTCCATTTCGGCAACTTCCTGTAGCGATTCATTTTGAATCCCCCCACTTGTCAACGATGTAGGAGTTGACCATCAGTGGGACCTTCAGGCTCGCCGCATTCTCCATCACGTCGACGACGACGTCTGCAACCTCTTGGGCAACTGGCGCTCTTACTTCCACCAAAACCTCATCGTGCACCTGAAGTATCAGACGTGCATTTTCGGGATCAAGGCTGGTGTCGAGGTTTACAATCGCAAGTTTGAAGATATCAGCTGCAAGCCCTTGAATTACAGAGTTCATGGCCTGACGCTCTGCCCCTTGACGTAGTCGCCCGTTTGGATTAGAAAGATCCGGAATACGTCTTTTGCGACCGAACTGGGTCTCGGTAAAGCCATTCTTGACGGCCTCTTTAACTACTGAATCCATATATTGGCGCAACTTTGGAAAAGCGCCGAAGAAGCTTTGCAAAATGGAATCGGCCTCCCCAACATCGATGTTCAAACGTGTTGCTAGGCCGTATGCCTCCATTCCATAGGCAAGGCCATAAGCGACCATCTTTGCTTTTGATCGTTGCGCGGAGGTTACCTGGCTCGAGGGGATACCAAATACACGAGATGCCAACTCGGTGTGAATATCTGTCCCCAATGAAAAAGCTTCCACCAGACCGGGATCTCCGCTCAGGTGCGCAATTACTCGCAACTCTATTTGTGAGTAATCCGCAACGATTAATTTGGTTGCTTGTGGCGCAACAAACGCAAATCTAAACTTCTTTCCCTCTTCGGAACGAATTGGTATATTGTGAAGGTTTGGATGATCCGAAGATAGTCGCCCAGTCCGGGCAACCATTTGATTAAAGGTTGCATGAATACGGTCATCACCTCCTACTTCAGCTAAAAGGCTCTCACCGTAAGTCGATCGTAGCTTTTCCACCTCTCGATATCGAATAATCAATTCGATGATTGGGTGGATACCTATCAGCTTCTCAAGCGTCGAGGCGTCAGTCGAAAAGCCCGTCTTTGTCTTTTTAGGTGGAGTTAGACCCAGATCCTCAAATAGAACTGATCCCAATTGCTTGGTTGAATTTACGTTGAAGGTCCTTCTTGCCATCGATTGTATTTGATTCGATAACTGCCTGGCCTGACGGATGAAATCGTCCTTGAGATCGCTCAAGTAGCCGCGATCGACCAACACACCTACCGCCTCCATCTTGGCTAGGACGACTAAAAGCGGATTTTCTATCGCATCAAGTAGCCAATCACTCTTGTCAGCTTCGATTAACCGTCGAATCTCCAAATCGGCGAGCGCAGCCATCGATGCGATCTGCATAGATGAAACATCATCTTTTAGCGTTGAGAAGAGATCTGGTATCAAATCTCCACTTCCTCCTTCAACCTGACGGATAGAAGCAACTATCTCAGGAGTAAAAGCCGCTAAAACCGAAAATGGGTCGTAGTCCCCCAGGGAACTATCGAGCAAATAAGCGCTCAGTCCTAAGTCCGCACCTATTTTTGGAGAAGTAAGCCCTATTGTAAATAGTCTTCGTAAAAACTCTTTGAGTCCAAAGCCAACAAGTGAAAGATCGCCCAAATCTCTAATAAGAGTCTCAAGGCAAAGACGTTCATCTTGGTACTCTAGCGCCACCTTGGTGGTGGCAATTTGGGCAGGTCCCTCTCTTTTTGCCAACCAGATAACATCAATCGAACTTCTTCCTGCCTCGCCTGTGTAGGTAACATCGATGCCAACGGCAAAATCATTCTGCGAAGATCCTATGTCTTTAAAAAACTCTTCACGGGTAACGTCTCTGATCTCTACTGTTGGTTCATTAGTATTGTCATGACCACTGGACAGGTGCCCAATATAGTCAAATGCACCAAGGGTGCGTGAATAAAGTTTCTTCGACTCGATTAGATCAAAAAATTCCTTAGCCTTAGAATCGTCTAGTGGCCCTAGCTCTAAATCCGCAAGCGACAAGGAAAGATCCAAATCTCCACGCAGGTGAGTAAGCTCAAGATTCAGGCGCAGGTTGTCGACGCCAGCCTCAATTGCACGAGAAATCTTGGGGGTCAACGCATCCAAGTTGCCCAAAAGCGAATCGAGTGTCTCGTAGGTAGTTGCCAACTTGGCAGCCGTCTTGTCCCCTACCCCGGCAACGCCCATTAGGTTATCTGAAGGGTCTCCTCGAAGAGCAGCTAGTAACGGATAATTTTTAGGGGTAGCGCCAACTTTTTCCATCACCCCTGCTTCATCGAGCAAGAGATAGTCGCTAACACCCCGACGATTATAAAGCACCTTGACGAATGGGTCTTCTACCAATTGATAGCTATCACGGTCGCCCGTTACAAGAATTGTTTCAATCGAAGCACCCTTGCCTAAATTACTCAGGGTCGCCAAAATGTCATCAGCTTCGAAGCCTGATTTAGAGACAACCGCTATTCCTAGCGAACCTATAGCCAAAGATAGAAGTTCCAACTGCTCAACTAGCGCTTCATGAGTTGGAGGCCTATGACCCTTATAGTTTGGATTTAACTCGTCGCGAAAGGTAGGCTCCGGCAAATCAAGTGCCACAGCCATATGCGATGGCTTCCAATTTTCCAGTAGACCGTCGAGCATGGACACTAGACCGTAAAGCGCATTCGTGCGTAAGCCAGAAGAGTTGTGCATGGTTTCAAATGGAATTGCAAAGAATGCGCGAAACGCGAGGCTGAATCCATCGACAACGACAAGTCTTTTCATATCTACGCCTTATTAAATCTGAGCCAATGAATGGGTGGAATAGGTATCAAATAGAAATGAACCCGCTAGGTTCACCCTTTGGCCGCGGATATATCTCTAGAGACCCTTATTGAGCCAGCGGGGTAAGCTCCCCAGAGATAACTTTGGTTGCGACCTCTGACATTCGCGCGCGGCTGTCCATAGCGGATCGCTGTATAAAGCTGAATGATTCCGGCTCGGTCATATCATAACGCTCCATCAGTATTCCTTTTGCACGATCGAGCAACTTTCGAAGTTCAAGCTGCGCGCTGAGTGAATCCGAGCGATCCGAAAGTGCTGCGATCTCCTCTTCAAGTGCCCGGGCCTGCGCGAACCGAGCGATTGCAATCTCAATCGCTGGAACCAAATCCGCTGGCTGAAATGGCTTAACTAAATATGCCAGAGCGCCAGCATCTCTCGCCTGTTCAATCAAGGCCCTCTGCGAGAAAGCAGTCAAAATAATTACCGGACAGATCTTATCTTCGCCCACTTCATGGGCAACCTGCAATCCATCGAGGCCCGGCATCTTGATATCCAAAATTGCGAAGTCGGGCTTTAGGGATCGGATCATTTCCAGTCCCTCATCTCCAGTACTTGCTGCGCCAACTACCTCGTACCCAAGCTCTTCAAGAGCTTCCTTCAGATCAAGCCGAATTATCGCTTCGTCTTCTGCGATTACCACACGAGCCATTTGAGCCTCCATTCGATCTCGATCCATCGACCAAAATCCACAAGTTTTGCGGCGACAAAACCGCTCAACTTCGAAAAAAGTTCCGGACAACTACTGCGTAGTATCCCAATACATCTAAAGAAGATAGTCTAGAACAAGGATAAATCCCTCAAACTACACTCAATGCCACATGTCGATGAACCTAGGTCAGAACTTCAAAAAGAGCTAATAATATCAAATAGTTCGCATGAGTCCGGGCATCTGCAAACTCGGCAAAGATTTCAGACTACCCCCAAGGTAAGTCAATATCTCCAAACAAGTCAACGAGTAATGGGCAAATCTAAAAAGGCTGATTGGAAAAGATTTGCCAGAAAAGGTGAGGTAAACCTCAATTAGCTCGCCCGGAGATCACCTTCGCCAGCGAAATGAAGGATCCAGGCGTAAAAAAGAGATCGACCTCGAACCAATCAAACTCGACCGTCTCTAACCAAAGTCAACCGCAACCCATCATCGTAACTTAGATGATCGATGATCTTTTACTCAAATCGAACCTTAACCTCAAACACATTTTGATAACACTTTAATTTTTATATGGTAATCAAATTTGAAAAACCACAAGGATTCTATCCTAAACCCCGCTGTCGGCGAACTAAAGATCTATTTGCAACAGCTCATCCATCCTTGTCTCGGGTGGACTCAGCGATCGCAATCAAAAGACCCAAAGCTGGATACCTCTCATCTGGTTGATCCACAGCCAATGCAAGCTTGACACCCATAATTTGCACTTCGTAACTATTACGAACAATTGCAAAATCCCATAGAGATAGCCGATCCAACCTAAAATAGCAAGTAGCAGCCGCAAAAAGAGATGACGATAAAGATCACGATGACTAGCAACAGGAGAACCACCCCCCCGTGAAAGCTCCGATAAGACCCCCGAAGCGATCTCTAGGCGGGGTGTGAATAGGTATACGGTTGATTAGAAAAAATACATCTTGATGCGAATACTCATGGTGAAATCAACCGAGCCAATTGCCAAAGAGTCCCATCGAAACTTGAACTTTGAAGTCGTCTTATAAAGGGGATCCTAGTCACCATGGTTTGCGAAGTTGTGGTAGCCAAGGAGACGACGGGGAACCTTTTAAACCTTAATTTGTCCTTTGCCGATAGCCAGAAACTTTCCCGTTCGATCCGAGATTATCAGTGCCGTGATCATCAGGGCCAAGAGCCGCCGAGATGTGACGCTAGATGGATCTAAGCACTGCAATTGTCGCATAAAAAAAAGAATTCAGTTCGATGAAACCAACAGATATCACATCCGTAGAACTTTATCAGAAGATGCCAGATTCAGCTTTGACCATCCGGCATAGTTGCAGTCCCAAATACATCAATCACTCAAAATTGAACGTGGCGTAGCTCATGTAAGCTTTCACCAAAGAAAGATCATCAAAAAAAGAAGATACAAAAATGGAACTTATACATGGAGCGCCACTGTGGCTGGCTGCAACCAACTTTTGGGTTATTCGATCCTCAACAAGCCAGAGGGAGTGCGTTCTAGTAGATGTTCCACCCGAGCCTGCAAAGGTAATCAAGTTCGTCAAAGACGCCAATCTCAAAGTAGTAGCCATCATAGCTACCCATGGCCATATCGACCACATTGGGGGAATTCCAACTGTTGTGGAGGAAAAAGAGTTCCTAGACGACTTGGATCATCAGAAAATCAGAGTGATAGCCCACAAAAATGACATAGAGTTAATCCGAGACCCGATAGGTTCATCAGCGATGCTTGGCCAAGCTCTTCTTCAAGCACGCCTGTCCACCAAAATTCCTGAATTGATCGAGTATCTAGACGACGATGTGACATTCTCTGGAGCTGGATTGTCTTTCGACGCCCTTCATACGCCTGGACACACACAAGGTTCGACGTGCTTTAAAGTCAAGGTTGAGGGTCTCCCGCCCCTCATATTCACCGGAGATCATCTCTTCGCGGGCTCAATTGGTAGAACTGACCTGCCAGGAGGTTCGCTCGATTCGCTAATGGAGTCTCTCGTGACCAAGATCCTGCCACTTTCAGACGATACCGTTGTGCTACCAGGCCATGGCCCCAGCACAACTATTGGCACAGAGCGCCTCACCAACCCTTATATCCAAGAGGCTATCCGCACTCATGGACGCTAGCAAAAATTAGTCTTCATGCCAAATGAATCTAAGTAAGCAGCTTGGCGCCTCTCTGAATTTAACGCCTTTGGCCGATTGACGTCGAAGAGACGCCAAGGACGATCTTCGCAATCCAGCTCTTGCAAGGTTGCTGATAGCTCGAAGATCATAATATCGACCCTTTGCGCTAAACCAATATTCAAAAACACTTTTACGTGAACCGCTCTACCATTGCGCTTAAAGACGACTCGGTTAGTCCACATAAGGGGTCATACGCGGCATGAGCTATCCTAATTGACGACATACATCTCAGGCGACATAAAGCTATTGGACTATTTAATTTTGGCCTAGAGCGCTTGGCGTTCCCAACGAAATCGCGATCTAGGAACTCGATCATTCGAGCGAACCCTAGTTTTCAGATGACAGACCTTGAATAAAAGGCCACAATGACTAGTAAAGAGTTTTGGAATACTCAACTGGGGCTCGATTAACATCTATTGGGATCCGCCAACGCAGAACTTGTTCAAGATCAATACGAAGGTTTTCCCGTCCGCCGAACGTCCAAACCCAACGGGCTGTATTTGATATCGCAGACTTTAATTTTATCGACTCCAAAAGAAGCACAAGACTATGGTGGAATTATCTTTATGCGGATGGCGCATCAACTCAAACAAATAAAAGAGACGTTGAAATACCGATTTGATCTTCATTTGGTAGAAATATGCCACAAAGACCCACTCCACCTGGGAGCGTTAGTCTCCCATCATCCATTCGAAGAGCACTTGGAAGCAATTCGCAATCAAAGTAATCACCGTCGGCGCCTAAGTCGCTCGCCTCAGTCGGCCTTAGAACTCGAATCAAATTCCCATTCAAACGACGAAGTATCGGACTATCGTACATACCCCCGATGTAGAAATTCTTACCAGCCAGAGCTAGCGCATTTGCCGACCTCACAACCTCAAGTATTGATCCCATTCGATCGAGCTTGAGTACCCCGATGTCAAAGTTAACGAGTTTGATATAGTCGCTGACCACAGGAAGCGAAGTCAAACAACCATCCAAGGCGACCCTTCCGCTCTTATTGGAGAGAGAGTCGGCAAGGTTGCTTAGAGAATCAAACTCATAGGGATCCTCAACGTAGGAAAAGCCGATATCGTAGATACTCTCCAGCAGAAATGGCTGGCGTAAACTACAGTTGGCATCAACCGATAGTTCTACAAAACCTTGATTGAGTTCACAAACCTTAGCAAGTGACCCCAATATCGATCCACCCTTGGATCCGTCAACCTTGACTTTGATTCGACGAAACCCTGACTCGATCAAAGCTAGATACTGGGAGTAGTCATAGGAATCATCCGCCTCGGCACCCTCCAGCCCAGATAGGGGCAGAAAACCAAGCGAGCCACCCTGGGGCTCCAGTTCAAAGTCCAAAAGGTCTCCGGAACGATCCACAAGAGCCCCGGCACCGACTCCATATTCAACCTCGCCATGATTCAAATATTGCGCGATAGTCTCAAGTGGACCAATACTATTTTGACGGGCATAAAGATCCAAAAGCGCCATCTCAATTGCGGCTATAGCGGGTCTGTTGCCTCTATAACTCTGCAGCAACCTACCTATAAAGTCGCCGACTGGAATAGTAATCTCCTTAGAGTTCGATTCGTAATAGCCCTTTGCCATCTCCAGAAACAACTCCACAGCCACAAATGCCCCATTGGTGAAGTCTGGGCCATAGCTGGGAAGTGCCAATGTTGGAGCTTCACCAAATCCGAGATGGCCACCGCCTTCCAAAGTCAGGATAACCCCCGATTTAAAGTTATCCCGATGGAGCGAAGAGCGGAGTTCTCTGTTGAATGGGATTTTGATGGTTACAACATCGGCATTTCGGACATTTACGTTTAGATCCATAAGATAACGATAGCCCTATATGAGGCGACAACCAAGGCCGCAATGATTGTCCAAAATTGTGATCATATTGGCTGATCACTTTGCGTGGATGATCATTTGGGTTACATACTGCTCTTATGCGAAAAATGGCTCATGTTAATAACCTGATTAATTCCAATCCTAACAGATCTCAGTGAAATACTCATCGATACGCGAATTCGCCTTCATCTATACTCAGCCCACTTACAAGCAAAAGAATACATTTCAAAATCATCAATCGTACTCATTTAAGATACAACCGTCCTATTAATACTAAAAAAGAGCCTCAAAATCCGATAATCCTGACAAAGGTTTCAGAAATTATCATTAATATCTCCCAGCGAAGTTAACCTACAATAGCAATTACTAAATACCTGTTCGTGATCTATTTATGGCTCTTTCATCCAACTTAGATTCCATCAGCATTACTAGAAAAGACCATAGGAGCTATCAATATTGCACATTAATAAATCCAAATAATCGTCCATGTTTACCCGGCGTTAACATTGCCTCGTTAAGTTCATAACCAAGGTTCGAAGAAATACTTGGAAACCAAATGGCATCACCTTGGTGAGGGGCAAATGAAAGACTTGGTTATAGACCGCGAAGAGGATCCGGGCAATAAGACCTCTCAAAGGACAGATGTCAGTACGTCGAGAACAATTCTCAACGTCCGACATCTTGATATTGGTTTCGGAGACAAGCATGTCATCCAAGATGTAAATTTAGCGATGCCTACAGGGTCAATCGTTTCCCTAATTGGACCAACAGGGTCAGGCAAAACTACGTTTTTACGAAGTGTAAACAGACTAAACGACAAAGTATCGGGCTTTTGGACCAAAGGCAGCATCAATCTCCTTGACCAAGAGGTCCTCTCCAAGGAGATCGACCTTCTAGAGTTACGCCGCCAAGTAGGAATGCTTTTTCAACGACCAAATCCTTTTCCAATGTCAATCAAGGATAACGTACTTGCCGGAATCAAAGCCCACAAAATGGCTCCGCGCGCTGCATACAAAGAGATCGTTCAAGACGCCCTTGAAAAGGTCGGCCTTTGGAAAGCCGTATATGATCGCTTGGATGATTCCCCTTTCAGACTCTCTGGAGGACAACAACAATTATTGTGCTTGGCAAGAAGTCTTGCCGTGCAACCAAAAGTCCTGCTGCTAGACGAACCCACGTCTGCGCTTGACCCGATCTCTGTGGAAGCCGTAGAAAATCTATTTTCCAAGCTCGTCCCAGAGATCACCTTCATCGTTGTGACACATTCCTTGGCTCAAGCCAAACGAATCTCTGATTACACGATGTTCTTTTTCGACGGAAAGTTAATGGAATCTGGAGTGACTTCGGAGATATTCGAAAACCCTCAGATGCCAGAGACCCAATTTTACATCTCCGGACGTATCGGGTAAACAAAAACGTCGATCTAGACAAAAACCACTCTATTGAAAGGAAACGGCATGTTGCCGAAAAAACCTCTATTACTCGCTGGCATCTTTCTGTCAGGCGGGTTGGTCGCATCAGCTTGCGGTAGCTCCTAGTCATCGTCGTCAAACTCGTCGAGCGTTACCACAGCAGCAGCTACGACCGCCGCCCCGTCAGCCTCAACAACTACTGCACCGAACTTTGCATCAGGAGAAAATCCACCGACTGCAAAGGTTGCAATACAAGAGACCGGTTCCACTCTACTTTATCCACTCTTTAACCTTTGGGCACCCGACTATCAAAAGCAATTTCCTAACATTACAATAACTACTGCGGGAACGGGATCTGGGACCGGAATAGCAGATGCTGCTTCAGCCACTGTCGACATAGGTGCCTCGGATGCATATCTCTCCTCCACCCAAACTACCAAGAGTCCAACACTGGTAAATATCCCCCTAGCTATCTCGGCTCAGGAGATCGTCTACAACATCCCTGGAGTAACGACACAACTTGATCTAAGCGGATCGGTCATTTCAAAGATCTATCAGGGCAAGATTCAATATTGGGACGACCCGGCCATCAAAGCCCTAAATCCCTCGGCGACATTGCCACACCTAGCAATCATCCCCGTTCACAGAATTGATGGCTCAGGTGATACCTTCATATTTACGCAATATCTCTCAGCTGTCGATCCAAGCGGATGGGGAAGTAGCGTATCCTATGGAACCACGGTGCCATGGCCAGCCGTATCGACTGCTCTATCAGCAAATGGGAACGGTGGAATGGTGACCACATGCGGCGCCACTAAGGGTTGCATTGCATATGTCGGTGTTAGCTTTGCATCGTCTGCTCAGAAAGCCAACCTTACCATGGCAGCCATTTCAAATGCCGCCGGAAAATATGTAGTCCCAACCCCAACTTCCATTCAAGCTGAAGCCCAAAGCTTCATCGCCAAGGTGCCTAGCAACGAAGCGATCTCGCTTATTTACGGCCCAGGGACAGCGTCTTATCCGATAATCAACTTTGAATACGCGATAGTAAATACAGCACAAACCGATGCGAACAAAGCAGCCACCATCAGATCCGTACTTACCTGGGCGATCGATCCAAGTCATGGGAATGCCGCCTCGTATCTAAGCCAGGTCAATTTCCAACCTCTGCCATCGTCCGTAGCTGCTCTTTCTCTTGCGCAAATTAACAAGATCCAAGCTGGCTAAAAAATAATCCGCTAGAAATCATTCGAATATTTCCAAGCGGCTGTACAAAACAAACGACCTGACTTCCATGTCAGGTCGTTTGTCGAAGAATTAAATACAATCCACCAATTAGACGAGGACTACAAATGGCCACATCTGTTGTTGAAGACGCTTTGGCAAATTCACCCGACGATCACGGAAAATTCATTCCGGCTAAGTTGGGGCGATGGAGTCCGATTACGGTCATTAGTGCACTATCTACCTGCGTACCACTTTTGGTTTTAATTGGGATTTTAACGATTCTCTTCAAGAAGGCATACCCGGCGATCAAGTACAACGGTGGCGGCTTTCTGATTGGTCGCAATTGGCGACCTGGTAACTTCTATGCAAATCCAGTGACTACTAATGGGGTTCAACACCCGTTACTTGCAAGTTATGGTGCGCTTCCTTTGATTATTGGTACCCTCGAATCGTCAGTAATAGCCCTGATCTTCGCCATCCCCTTGTCTGTTGGCGCTGCGGTCATTGTGGCCAAAAAGCTTCACCCAAGACTTAGAGGATTTGTCGGAGCATTCCTCGAGCTTCTCGCAGGCATTCCAAGTGTAGTTTTTGGACTGTGGGGTGCCTTAACTCTCGGTCCTCTACTTTCGCGTGACATCTATCCAGTCATCGCGTCCCACGCCCCCAATATCTTCATACTAAAATACTTCAGAGGTAGCACTGGCGCCGGTGAGGGGCTTTTGACATCATCTTTAATTTTAGGAATAATGATTATTCCTATTATCGCATCGACTACCAGAGATTTGATAGCTCAAGTTCCCAGGCTCGCCGAAGAAGGTGCATTTGCCCTTGGCATGACGGAGTGGGAAGTAACAAGAAAAGTTACCTTTCCTTGGATATCCGCCGGTGTTATCGGCGCTACCGTTTTGGGCTTTGCGAGAGCCCTTGGAGAGACCATGGCGGTAGCTATGGTCTCAGGAGTGGTGCTAGGTTCGTATCCCACGAATATCTACGGCACGTTCACGACCATCGCGGCCACAATTGTAAGTCAGCTTGACTCAGCCCTGACCGACGCAACCGGACTAGCGGTTGAGACATTGGCCGAGGCGGCATTAATTCTGATGCTCATAACACTTCTTGCCAATGTAGGCGCACGCCTACTCGTGAGGCGAGTCGCATCAACGTCGCTACCGATTGGAAGAGGAGTCTAAAAAATTGAGCCAGGATACTTCACGCCACAGTGGAAATCGCAAACTTATCAACCTGGCGGTCATAGTCTTATGTTCTATCGCGCTTGTCTTGGTGATTGCACCTTCGATTTGGATCGTCCTTCAGGTGATCATTCGTGCACTACCACACTTCTCATGGAGCGTCATAACGCAAAACGGGGTAGGTTTGGGAGGCGGCCTAAAGAATGAAATCGTTGGAACGGCTACCATTACCACTGGGGTGATGGTGGTCGCTGGCTCAATTGGAATCCTCTCTGGTATCTATCTCTCACAATTTGCAAAAGGTCGAACCGCTGTAATTCTACGTTCGTCATCTGAAGTTTTAGCTGGAATACCCTCGATCGTCATTGGCTACATTGGATACACGGCCCTAGTGGTTGGACTTCACTGGGGCTTTTCCCTAGGAGCTGGACTATTGACACTTTCGGCAATGGTCGTACCATATATCGCCAAGACGACTGAGGTAGCGCTGCGTCAGGTCCCGACAGCCTACATAGAAGGTGCAGAAGCCCTAGGATTCAAACCGACTCGAATCCTAACAAGAATTTCACTCAAAACTGCCCTTCCAGGGATTGCAACTGGTCTGATAGTCGCTCTAGCAATTTCAATTGGAGAGACGGCTCCCCTTCTGTACACAGCCGGATACTCACAAAATCTACCAAAGCTAGCCCTCACCCACTCTCCTCTGGGATATTTAACCTATGCAGTGTGGACCTTCTACAACCAACCAACCGTAGCGGCCCAAAGGCTCTCTTTCGACGCGGCAATGTTACTTGTGATCTTCGTCCTTGCTTTAATCGCGATATCTCGACTGATTGTCGCTTTTACTCAACGCCATTCTGAGGCAAAAAGGTAGTCACGTCATCTCTTATTTGGCGACAACTAGCAAGACCCGGACCATACCCTTTGGGCTTTGTTATATTTATTTGCTCGCTCAGTTGGCCATGTTGCAAACTATTCATCGGACCATTCGTCAGGCTCCAATCGACAAGACTCTTTTGGTGAAGATCAAAGCCATGGTGCTAAGTCAATTGAACACGGAAAAACGATTGAACGCTCCAAATACTGTCTTATTGAAGTCACGATAATCAGTCGATACAGCTATCGAAGAGAGTGTCCCCTCTTTGAAGATATCCCAATATTCGTCCTCTTCAGGATTAGAGTTACTGGGGGTCGACCCGCCATCATTGTCAGAGAAGCTAGCTCGTTTGCCAAGTTGAGGATTCTGGGCAACTTGAGTTCTAAAGACATATCTGCAAATCTTGGAGGCATTTGAGTCAGAGATGCTGTCAAATTCAAAACCATAAGTTTGATCAGGAAAACGACTTTTCAGACGTCCGTACACCGTTAGAGTAGTTCCTTCAATTAAAAAAGAAATCCTAATTCGCTCGTTATCCCGTATCCCATGAGACGTCTTAATCCGCATCCCACCTTGTGAAATATCAATAGCCACAGCCGTAAAATTAGCGATAGCTCTATCATCTTCTAGAACAAATATCGAAACTCCAAGGACAGTTGAGACTCGAACGAACTCTCGCCGCTGAAGAACAGCGCCCGGATTCAAAAGCCGCACCGAAAGAAGTTTTGGAGATGGATCTTCATTATTTTCCACCACAAATGGTGCTCCAAAGAGGCCAAAACGAACCTTACGATAGAGCACCCCTTTGGAATTTAGACGAAAGCTCTTGGGCGTCTCAAGTATCAACCGGGCCACTCGATCTGACATGTACAACAACGTCGCCGGCAAAGCCGAAGCGGGTACCGAAAAAGCTCCCTCTAAAGACTGAGGCGTTGTCGACGCATCCAGAAAGATTCTGGTTCCCTCTCTAAGCAAAGTCACACTATCTCTCCAACAGATTAAGACGAAGTTCGATGTCTTGCTATCCACTGTCCTACGTGCATCGCATCACCATCACTATCGACACCAAGCACAAAAAGCTTAAACCGATCTAACACGAAAACAATTGGCAAATGCGCTGACAGATATATCTACACAGCAAATGTAGTGATATAAGTCGGCATCAGCTCAACATTCATAAGGAAACCCTATGAAACAAATATTCGACCAATGTTTTAAAGGCTACGGATAATTACTAAAAAATCTAGGCAATTCCATCACGGACTATGAATGGTAAAATTACTCCATGGAACCAAATCGAATACTAGTGCTCGCAACTGAAGCATTTAGGGAGCGGCTTTTAACCATCGAAGATGTCGACCTTACCAACCCGACACCGTGGCCGGGCTGGAACGTTCAAGACCTACTGATACACGTTACCCAAGGGTCAAGAATTGCGGCGTACCTAGCTCAAGGTGCTTCAAATCAAAAGGTAGAGGCATTACCCACCTTGCCCACCATCACCGATGATCTATTCCTGGAGTGTCTCGAATCTCTCGATGAACAACGAGAGTCCCTCGAAGAATGCTGGCCTCAAGACAGAGTAGTTGAGCATCCCGAAGGGGATATTTCGATCGAAACTTTAATCTTATTGAGGTCTTGCGACCTAACAATTCACGCCTGGGATCTAGCTCGAACACTTAGGACCTATGAGGATCTCAACCAAGAACTAACCGATTGCGTCTACGAATCTTCACTATTCATAAAAAACGAACTCAAACGAACAGGCTGCTTCGGGCCTAACCAAATCGCTGAGATAGACAGCTCAAAGAGATCACTCGAACGCCTCCTTGAACTTTCAGGTAGAAATCCCTAGCCGTCTGCGACCGCGGAATATAGATCAAGTACAACCGAAGAGCTATTGTTCCGACTGTAAGCAGCAACAGGGTCTGGATCCAGAAGGCGCGACGCATGCATCAATCTAACTAATAAGGGCCAAATACCAAATAATTATGGCAATCGATCTCCAAAGTCGGCTCCAAGCGAAATTTACACTCGCCACTTCAGCTAATTCTTTGATCCGATCACAGATGCTCCATAATCGGTTATTGTACGCTTTCACACACCTGTGTTATTAGGGCGACTTCTGAATTGAACAGTAGTAAGGCCAACGGGCACATCACCACAATAGGAAAGTCGCAATAAAAGCGTGACAGTCCTTTCTAGCCACAGTCCGGGCTAAACACAGTTCCAATCGGAAATGAGTTACTAAGGATGCTGATTATCGCTCAAAGAAAGACCTATCTCTCTTTGTCAATAGAGCATGTACTGTGTGGAAGAATAAAATATGATCGTAACCATTTCGGGCCTTGGGCGACCGACTTGCTCGGATAACCGATTACAAATGCGGAAACAGAGATCCAACTACAATTTGCGTTCAAATAATCGGCTGGCTTATCAGCATATCGCGTGCCGTGCGCCATGCACGATTGCAAATAGCTTCCAAATCGTTTGCACCAAACCATATCGTGAGTACCCGGAGCGGGATTCGAACCCGCACGCCCTTGCGAGCAAAGGATTTTGAGTCCTTCGTGTCTACCATTCCACCACCCGGGCAAAGTGTAACAAATATCTTACAGGTGCTTGCCCACCAAAGTACGTCTCAAATTAAAAAAACCACTTCATTGACTAAAAAGACCTTGAATCACTTGATCCAAAAAACGACCACTAAAAGAATTTCGAAGCATACATCTGCTTTTACCGGTTGATCCTTGATGCTAATTCCATCAATTTGTAACCTTTGTGTCTTCTTCGGAGTCTATATATGTATGCATTTGAAAGAATTGGTCAAATGTATAAGGTTTAAATTCGAAGAGAGCCCACCAAATGGGCGTAACTCAACTAACAAAGAGATTGCTTCGCCCAAATACAGATGGGTGAGCACCGAGACAAGGACGAAGAATAACTCGATAATTTAATTTCACCCAATGTTGCAGCCGAGCCGCAAACGTGGCAGTCGCTCTGATCAAAAGCATCGAAGGCTAACTCACAGAGGCTCAAGTCGTTTGTATAACTTTGCTAGACGCCTTGGCTCCCATAACATATTATCAACAAACTGTCAAGGCATCTAGGCAATAAAAATCAAGTTACCGATGGTACTAAAGCAGCAACGCCTAGAATTAATAGGAATATGTTTCACGAAATTAAACGTGCAGCAATGAAAGGCACCAAGTGATAGCGTTCACTTTTCCAGGACAAGGTTCCCAAAAACCTGGCATGGGAGCTCCGTGGGTTGACCATCCTTCATGGGAGGTCGTGGCCGATGCGTCTGAAGCAACCAATCGAGATATAGCCTCGTTACTTTTGTACGCTGACCAGCAGACGCTTGCTCAAACTCGCAACACTCAACTCGTCACCTATACAATGTCGATGCTTGTGCTTGATGCTATCGAGAGAACCGGAGTCACTCCTTCAATTTGCGCCGGTCACTCACTAGGAGAATACTGCGCACTTGTCGCCGCAGGTGCCCTTCCATTTGACACGGGTGCAAAACTGGTCGGCGAGCGAGCCGAAGCCATGCAAAATGCAGCTGAAGAGAATCCGGGTGCAATGGCAGCACTTTTAGGAATCGATGACGACGGCGCAGAAAAGGCATGCGATGCAGCCGGAGGCGAAGTTTGGGTAGCCAACTACAACGCTCCAGGCCAAGTCGTACTCTCTGGAAGGCGCGACGCCCTCGAACGTGCCATCGATATTGCACGTGAAATTGGCGCCAAAAAAGCCTTAGTTCTACCTGTAAATGGTGCCTTTCATACCCCATATATGGAGCACGCGAGACAACGTCTTCGCAGAGCACTTTTAGATTCCCGTTTCTACGACGCCGAAGTACCCGTAGTCGCCAATGTCGATGCGTTTCCGTATCGACGTGCAGCAGACTGGATACGGCTTCTCGCGCAACAACTAACATCGCCTGTTATGTGGACTAGGTCACTAGCCAAACTTCGAGACCTAGGTACAACGTTGCTTGTTGAAATTGGTCCAGGTAACGTATTGACTGGCCTTGCTAAACGAGCCGCTCCAGACGTAACTGGCATCTCGGTTCAGACCCCTAACGACCTCGATAAATTGATCATGGCAGTCGAGGCAAACGCTCGCACCGCAGTACCTAACGAGATGGTATTAGGCGAACATCTTTATGCATCTGAACGAATAGTTGTCTCTCCTAACGCAGGAGTATTTTCACTGTCTCACGAGATTGGACTCAAAGATCGAGTCTCAGTTGGAAATAGCCTCGGAGAGGTAAACAGCGAGGCCGTTAGATCGCCATTTACCGGCATTCTAAGCGGATATCTCGCCTCAGATGGTGAAAGAGTAACTACAGGACAGCCAATCGCTTGGCTACGAACCGCATTGGATAACTAAACGTGTTTTATGGATCAAAGATTGTAGGGTGGGGTTCTGCGCTTCCCGACACCGTCGTGACAAACGCCGACTTTGAGGCTCGCCTCGAAACCAACGATGCTTGGATAACCGAACGAACGGGCATCAAAGAGCGTCGATTTGGAGGCACCACATCCTCGCTCGCAATCGAAGCTTCACAGAAAGCATTGGCGAATGCCGGACTAGAACCTAAAGATATCGATCTTTTGATTCTTTCTACGACAACCCCGGAGCAGACTATTCCTGCGACCTCAGCGACAGTGCAAGCAGAGCTCGGCCTCAATTGCGGAGCCTTTGATGTCAACGCGGCATGCGCGGGCTTTGTCTATGCTATGGTCCTAGCCAACTCAATGATTGCAACTGGAGTCAAGCGGATTCTTGTCGTTGGATCGGATACCCTGAGTCGAATAACAGACCAGGAAGACCGCTCAACAGCAGTACTCTTTGCGGACGGCGCTGGCGCTGTAATCATGGAGCGTACAGAGTTACAAGACAATGCCTTTTTGGGATGGGACTTAGGTGTCGATGGAAGTCTCGTGCCTATCCTTTACTGTGATCACGGCGGATACATGAAGATGGAAGGGCGTGAAGTCTACAAGAAGGCAGTTCTAGCCATGGTTGCGTCTTCCAAGCAAGCCTTGGAGCGTGCAGGAATCGCAGCCTCAGATGTATCCCTCGTCGTACCTCATCAAGCAAACCTGCGAATCATAGAAGCGGCAACCAATCGCCTCGGAATCCCGATTGAAAAAACCGCGATAGTTTTAGATAAAACTGGCAATACCTCCTCCGGTAGCATTCCATTAGCCTTGGTTGCAGCCGCTGAGATGGGACGACTTCAAAATGGTGACCATGTTCTCTTCTGCGGCTTTGGAGCCGGAATGACCTGGGCTGCAGCAGTGATACGGTGGGTGGTTTAGTGCAAGAGTCAAGGTGTGTATTTATCACCGGTGGCGCAACTGGAATTGGAGCAGCCACCTCTGAGGTACTTCTTGAGAGAGGATACAAGGTAGCGGTCACCTATCGATCTCGCCACAGTAGTGAAAATCTAACCAAATACGGAGATCGATTCATGGAGGTCTCCTGCGACGTCTCAGATAGCGACTCTATAGATTCCGCTATCGATCAAGTTGAAGCCAAATTCGGTAAGATCGAGATTCTAATCGTAAATGCAGGTATCACAGAAGACACTCTCTTACTTAGGATGTCCCACGACGCATGGGATTCTGTAATCGAAACCAACCTGACCGGAGCCTTTAGACTCACGAAAAAAGTTCTACCATCGATGGTTCGAGCCAGATTTGGTAGAATTGTTTTTGTCTCATCGGTAATCGCAGGGATGGGGGGACCTGGTCAAGCCAACTATGCCGCATCAAAAGCAGGTCTGAGCGGCTTTGCTAGATCTCTAGCTCGAGAAGTGGCAAGCAGAAATATTACGGCCAATGTCATTGCGCCCGGCGCCGTTGCTACGGCAATGACAGCCAATCTGAGCCAAAAGCGCATGGATGAGATGACTTCATCAATTCCAATGCAAAGAGTTGCGGAGCCTTCGGACATATCAGGAGCCATAGCGTTTCTCGTATCGGAAGAAGCTGCGTACATTACCGGGGTGATATTGCCTGTTGACGGAGGACTATCGATGGGCTTTTAGTCCATCGCCGCCAGATCCGCTATCATTTATCGGAAGGAATGCCACTACCTTGGCATAAAAAGGGATAAGCCAGATGGCGGATTCTCATGGGAAACAACAACAACAAAAGAAGGAAGTTGCGAAGATGGACGACGCTAAGGCTTTTGAGCAGTTCAAGGAGTGCGCAGTCAAGGTTCTCGGCGTAAGCCCAGACAAAGTAGTCATGGAAGCAAATTTTGCTGAGGACCTAGACGCTGACAGTCTTGATATCGTAGAGTTGGTTATGGAGTTGGAAGATTCTTTTTCCATAAAGGTGGAGGAGTCTGAACTCGAAGGTGTCGACACAGTTGGTGGCGCCTTCAATTTAGTAAAAGGCAAAATTGCATGAAGATAGCGTGGACACAAGCCGGTCAAAGCATTGAAGCGCCATACCAGGTCGCAATCACTGGTGTTGGCGTCGTGTCCTCAGTCGGTACTGGCAAGGAGGCATTCTGGAATGGAATCAACCAACCCGAATACTCCGGTTCACGACTGATTCCCGATTTCGATCCATCTGTTTATATGGGTGTTAAAGACGCACGTCGTGCCGATAGATACAACCAGATGGGACTCGCTGCTTCGATACTAGCAATGCAAGACACGGGTTCTCTAGAGGTCGACCCGGCCAGAGCTGGCGTATGGATGGGAACCGGCGTAGGAGGGCTCACCACCCTCGAGGCGCAGATAGTTATCTGCCACACTCGCGGAGCAGACAGGGTAACACCTTTCCTAGTTCCAATGATGATGGCAAATTCCAATGCGGCAACCATTTCGATGAAGTTTGGATTTACAAACACCTGTCAAACAACCGCAACTGCGTGTGCGGCTGGAACCCAGGCAATTGGCAATGCTGCTAGGGAGATTGCGACCGGACGTGCAACCGTCATGCTGGCTGGTGGCGCTGAAGTTGCAAGTACACCAACTGCTGTTGCTGGCTTCGCAAATATGACTGCGGCCTCCTCAAGTGGAATATCTAGGCCCTTCGACACCGAGCGTGATGGCTTTTTGATGGCCGAAGGCGCTGGGGTTGTGGTCTTGGAAGAGCTTGGTCACGCAATTGCCCGTGGTGCTCATATCTATGGAATCGTATCTGGATATGGTTCAAATGCGGATGCCCACCATATTACCGCTCCCGCTCCCCATGGAGTTGGCGCGGCCGGATGCATGGAGCTCGCCCTAGCTGATGCGGGGCTAGCTCCTGAGCAAATTGGCCACGTGAATGCTCACGGCACCTCAACTCAGTTGAATGACCGTGGCGAAGCCGAAGCAATTGCAAAGGTCTTTGGACAATCTCGACCGCCAGTCACCTCCATCAAAGGTGCGCTGGGCCACTCACTTGGTGCCGCTGGTGCAATTGAAGCCATCGCTTCATGTCTCACCTTTGAGCACGGGATGATTCCACCAACGGCAAATACTAAAAATGTTGACCCTGAAATCGATATTGATGTCGTGATTGGGAGTGCACGGAGTCTGCCAGACGGGGCAATCATTTCAAACTCATTTGGCTTTGGCGGCCATAACGGCAGCTTGATCTTTTCGAAATATGAAGGATAGCTCGTAGCTAGAATCACAATAACTCCGTAATAACAAGTCTGATGATTTTGATTACCTGCTTTCAGGCCAAAACCCCATAGAGAAACTCTCATTTATGGGGTTTTGGCCTTTAACCGCGGCAGTAGTAGCTATAAAATTTCGCTAAACTCGCTACTTTCGCGATCAACTACTACTTACTCCACGGCGATTCCGGAGCTTTCAAGCGCAAATAAACATCTCAATATGACAAGTGCCCAAAGAGGACGATCGATAAAACCACCTCGATAAAAAATTCGGGCTTATCATTAATCGATCTATCATCAATGTCAATTTTTAATGAGCATTAGAAGACTTACCGATTTGAGTCATGCGCACGCAATCAAAAATAACTACTGACCCAAATAGTGCAATCAAATGGTCAGTAGAAGTCAAACCATCCATGAAGACAAGTGATCAACTCTGCTTATCCAGTTACATTTTTGCCTTGAGCCATTTTGGGTATCAATCTCGATGTGACGACAGCAATCAAAAGGTAAACGAATCCAAGATAAAGATGGCGGAATCACTCGATTTGAGCAAAATTAAACAAAACTGAGCAACTCAGTTAGATAGCACTGCGGTACGAGGCGACACCCAACAAGAACTCCGAGATAGCGTTGGCCATGAAGATCCAAAGTGGTGCACGTAAAAACAATTCCTTAATCGATAGGGTAAAATTGCCAATTCAAAGCTCCTAAAAGGACTTTCATACCAATAATCTGCAAGCCTTGGTAAGGTTTAACTCTGTGGAATCACAAAATATAGATGCAGCAACAAACGTAGAAGAGGCCAGCCAAATCCAGGCACCTTCTGATTATTCGATAGGATCATTTTCTAAAAACGGACCATGGGTAGTCGACCTCGACCATTATCTCTGGCTTGGAGGTATAGATCGGCTAAGGCGCCGAAGCCAGGAATCCGTACCACGCCTTTTGGCCCGAAAAAAGCTTCCTCCCACCTCCCGAGTAGTCAAAGTAGGCACCTCGATAGCGATAGCGCTAGTCATGTGGAAACTCAAAGAAAAGCCCAAAGGGAATCCCATCTCAAGGATTGGACTTTCTAGGCGACTAAAGGTCTCCTTTGAAGCACTCGGTCCGACTTACGTTAAACTCGGTCAAATTATCTCGTCAGGTGAAGGAATTTTTCCCGAGGAGCTTGTAACTGAATTCAAAGAACTCCGTGATAGAGTGCGCCCAGAACCATTCGAGATTGTCAGAAAGACAGTTGAAGAGGACCTTGGCGCAGAGCTCGAAGAGGTATTTCTAGAGTTTGAAGAAAAGCCAATAGCTTCAGCATCTATCGCCCAAGTCCACCTGGGTCGCCTTCGCTCGGGAGAACAAGTCGTGGTAAAAGTCCAGCGAAGTACCGTTGGCGACCTGGTCACACGCGACCTTGCAGCGATGGCATGGTTTGCACCCGCACTCATTGGTCGAATTCCAGTCTCAGCGCTAGCAAACCCCCCTGCTCTCGTTGAACTATTTGCTGAGACCATCGTCGAAGAGTTGGACTTTCGTTTAGAGGCGGCCAACATGTTAGATGTAGCCAGACTGCTCGCCGAGACTGATCAGCGAGCCATCGTTGTTCCAAGACCCCACCGTCGGTATGTTACGCGCCGGGTCCTAGTTATGGAACGTCTAGAAGGCTTTGCCTGGGACGACGCAATCGGAATGCGCAATGCGGGAATCGACACTTCAGCGGTTCTCAGGGCCGCCCTTGTCGGTTTCATGGAAGGTGCCATGCTCTTTGGAATCTTCCATGGAGACCTTCATGGAGGCAATCTTCTGGTTCAAAAAGATGGTACTGTTGGACTACTTGACTATGGAATAACCGGACGGCTTAGCGAGGAAAAACGACTGGCATTTCTACGGCTGCTTATGGGCGGTACGGTAAACGACGTTAGAATGCAAACCAGCGCCCTGCGCGACCTAGGAGCCCTACCAATAGATACCGATATCGAATTGGTAATAGCAGATCTGGGGCTTGATCGTCCCACCAAAGACCCGACTTCAATGTCTCCAGAAGAGCTTACCAAAGAGATCCGTGAGCTTACCAAAGCACTTTTAGGTTATGGGGCAAAGTTGCCTAAGGAGCTAATGCTCTTTATAAAAAACATGATATTCCTAGACTCATCAATCGCGAAGCTCGCCCCCGATGTCGATCTATTCTCTGAGATCACATATTTAGCTGCTTACTTTGCAACCAAGCATGGGGCTCGAATCGCAGCTGACGTGGGAGTAGACCTTCGTGAAGTGCCTGTCGATCTCGAAGGAGTCAAAAACTCACTGGGCCTCGAACAGCAAACAAACGCCATTACCTATCGTGAACTCCGAGAACGAAGAGAGATCATCCGAAGCCGAATGGAAGAAAATGCCCAACGATCACAGCGAAAATCGAAGTTTTTACCGAAGAAAAAGCACTAGGGTCACCGAAGTAAAAAATTAAATAACCACGGCGCAGCAGCGATCAGCAAATAGGTTCTTCTGCGCCATCTAGTTATTGCGCTATCCAAGCAAAAAACAATACGATCGAATTTTGGGAATTTTCCACTAGCTTTAGGTCCAAACCGCCTCGATAAAGCATCGACCGCCAAGGAGCTGAGTTAGTCATGCAGGGTCGCTCTAGGCGATGGGCTCCAATATCCGCCATCTAGAGGCGAAATTTCATTTGGAGGGACCATTGGAGCATCGATCAATCGTCAACATAGGTACATGCTCAATTAAATGTAGCCATTGAAGGTAGCGAAGCCCGTCATTTGCCCGAGACAATCTCTCCAATACCCAGAGAGATTGCTCGACATCTCAAGCCGCCAAACATATGACCTAATTCGATCCTTGGCCTTGGCGAAAGATCATATAGTTAGGGCGCGGCCGAGCATGGGCATGAAAGTGATCGGGGATCTGTCGTCGAATCTTATCTATGAAAAATTCACGCTCACCAAAATAAGAACTGGCCGCTTTTGTTAACTTTTCGATCAGGTCATCAAGCAGCTCTTCTGACAGATCAACACTGTGTTCTCGTAGAACAACCATTGGAACGTCGCAGGATTCACACAGCGCCACGAAGCAAATATCGTCTTCATAGAGCCAAGGCGTAATCTTTATCGCTTGGCAAAGCTCACAATCCGGGAATGTCATTTTTACCACCTCGCTCGGAAAGTTCACAAGAGAAATACCATCTAGGACAATTCGAGATCTCAACTCTATCTAAAATTGTCCAAGATTTTTTATATACAAGCTAAAAGCATTGAGAGGAGTTAACACCTAAAGGTCATCTAGGCCGGAGCGCAACGAGGAGATAAAGGCATAGGCACCATTTGGTCCCTCGCCATCGAGTAGTCGCTTGACCAAGGCAGACCCCACTATCACACCGTCACTAACTTGAGCAACTTCTTTCGCCTGCTGAGGAGTAGATATGCCGATCCCAACCAGGACGACCCGATCTGTAATAGCCTTTAGGGAAGATGCAACCTTCGAGGCACTCTCTGCAAGGCTAGCTCGAATTCCGGTAACGCCCATCAACCCAACACCATATACAAAGCCACGGCTAGCGCTGGCAATCTCCTGGCTACGCGAGATAGACGAAGTAGGCGCGACTAAAAGAATATTTGCTATCCCTATCGACTCTGCATAGTCTGACCACTTGTGTGACTCTTCCAACGGTAGGTCCGGAAAGATAGTTCCAGTTACTCCGCCCATCGAGAGCCACCCGCCAAAACGTTCAAATCCACTGTGAAAGACAAGGTTGCAATAGGTCATGGCAATCAACGGAACGTCGATATCCAACTTCTCCAATTGAGCAAAGATGGAAGCTGGAGTCACCCCTCGATCGAGCGCTTGCTGGGATGCTGCTTGAATAATCGGCCCATCCATAATGGGATCTGAAAATGGAATTCCGATCTCGATCGCGTCAGCTCCAGCCTCAGCGATAGCCTGAATAGTCTCTAACCAGCTGTCGTCATAGCCCCCTGTCACATATGGCACGAGGATCTTACGACCTTTTGCTCGCTGGCTTCTTAGCCTCACCTCAAGACTACAAGAGGTTTCATTCTCTATCAAAATCTCACCCAAATCTATTGAAAATAACCAAGCATATGTGCAACGGTCTCAGCATCTTTATCGCCTCGACCAGACATCGTCAAAAGCACACTGGAGCCAAATGGAATCGCCTTACCAGCCTCTCTGACGATATAGGCCAGGCCATGAGCTGGTTCTAATGCCGGAATAATTCCCTCGGAACGTGCAAGTAGCTGAAAGGCACTTAGGACCTCTTCATCATTCACACTCTCATATTGTGCGCGTCCAATAGCACTCAAATAGGAGTGCTCGGGGCCTACACCGGGATAGTCCAAACCCGCCGAAACTGAATGAGCCTCCTGTAGCTGACCAAATTCATCTTGTAAGAACTGGGAACGCATTCCATGGATAACACCCGGCACACCACGGCCCACTGCAGCTCCACCAGCTGGTTCAACACCTATAAGAGCCGACCGAGATTCAACAAAGGCGTGGAAGGTGCCTGCTGCGTTGGAGCCTCCCCCAACGCACGCTATTACAAAATCTGGATCATTGCCAATTAGCGCATTGATCTGCGGTCGAGCCTCTTCGCCTATAATCTTTTGGAACTGTCTTACCATATAGGGATATGGATGCGGCCCCATAACTGAACCAATGCAATAGTGGGTATCTTCTACACATGCAACCCATTCGCGCATTGCCTCATTAATCGCATCCTTCAGCGTCCTAGATCCCGAAGTGACAGCAACGACCTCCGAGCCCAACAACTTCATCCTAAACACATTGAGCGCTTGACGTTCGGTATCTAATTCGCCCATATAAACGGTGCATTTAAGGCCAAGTAGCGCCGCTGCTGTGGCGGTAGCAACGCCGTGTTGGCCGGCCCCAGTCTCTGCAATAATTCTGGTCTTACCCATACGCTTGGTCAAAAGGGCTTGACCGATCACATTATTTATCTTGTGGCTACCCGTGTGATTTAGGTCTTCCCTCTTCAAATAAAGTTCTATTCCAAGAGAGCGTGAAAGGTTGTTACACTTTGTGACCGGAGATGGTCGCCCACCGTAACTATTGAGAATCGACAGGTATGTGGCCATAAACTCTGGATCAGCCCATGCCTCATTAAATGTCCGCTCGAGTTCCACGACTGCATGGTTTAAAGACTCAGGGATATATCGACCGCCAAAGTCCCCGAAGCGGCCATCAAAATCTCCACTAATTGCTTTTGGATCCTGGCTAAGATTTGTCAAAGGTGTTCCTCCCAATTGAAGATCGGCGAACTTGAAGTAGCACTTATGCTATCGCCAAGCGGGTCCCTATCTAGAGTCACAAATGCAGACTTCGCATTTGAAATAAAAGCGCGAAGCGCAACGGGGTCTTTCTTTCCAGGAGCGGACTCTACCCCACTTGAGACGTCAACCCCATATGGTCTAACCGTGGTAATAGCCTCTCGAACATTTTCGCTATTTAGTCCACCTGCCAAAATAATCCTTTTGGGCATGTGTTCTGCCTCAATGATCGACCAATCAAAGGCCTTTCCTGATCCAGGCTGTGCACTATCGACTAAAAGTGCATCTACTGGATAGCGAAAAAAAGATCTAATCGACATTCCATCTGCCGGAAGCGCCTTGATGAGGTAGTTGAGCCTCAATCGCAGCGATAACACGGTCTCGACACTCTCGTTTCCATGCAGTTGAGCACCGCCCAGCCCAACCGAATGAACTATTCTGACCAACTCATCTGGATCCTCGTTTACAAATACACCGATAGTCAAAATTTCACTTGGCAAGCGTTTGATAATATCGCGCGCAACATTGACAGAGACCATCCGGGGAGAGGGTGCAAAGATAAAGCCAAGGGCATCGGCTCCAAGCGCAACCGCCAAAAGGGCATCTTCCTCATTTGTGATACCACATATCTTGATAAACATTTCCGACAACGCCCTAACTTGGTTGGCCACTTAAAACAAATTCGGCAGTGCTATTCCTAGGAGACCCCGAGCGAACAAGTGATTCACCAATTAAAGCTGCATCAAAACCGGCCGCCAAAAGCTCGCTCATCTGCATCGGTGTGGAGACGCCAGATTCAGCCACCTTGATAGCCGACGATCCAATTAGTGGAGCAAGACGACTTGCAAGATAGGTGTCGATCGAAAAATCTCTCAAATTACGCTGATTTATTCCGATAATTTGGGCCCCGATGGCCAGTGCTATCTCAATCTCGGCCTCATCGTGCGTCTCTACTAAAACATCCAACCCAACTTCGAGAGCACAAGAATGTAGGTCTCTAAGCTCATTGGCCTCTAAACCAGCGACGATCAAAAGAACTGCGCTGGCACCGTGAATCTTCGCATCGTAGATATCTCTTTCATCTACAGTAAAGTCCTTGCGCAATATAGCAATCGGCAATGAAGAAGCTACGACATCTAGGTCATCCAAAGAACCACTGAAGAACTCACGATCGGTTAGAACTGAAATTGCCCTAGCTCCGCCTTGGCTATACATGGTCGCAAGAGCTAGTGGATCTCTGATTTCATTTAGTTCCCCCCGTGAGGGCGATCGCCTCTTACACTCTGCAATTACAGATACACCCAGATCTTGCCGGAGGGCACCCGCCAGAGACGGTGGAGCCTTTATTTCCAAAGCTTGATCACGGAGATCTCTTCGATCACGACGATCAGCCTTTGATCGATCTCGATGCCATTGCATTATCTTTTCTAAGTATGTGCCTTCAACGCCCACTTACGATCAGATCTACCTTTGTCTTTAAAACTTTAATTTCCAAAATGGGTTGCACCCAAGGCTAGCCAGACCAAAGCACTAAACCTCCCAAGAAGAGCCAAATGCGAGGATTGGCTGTATTCTGCCCATCTATCAATTCCATGGATCAATCTCTAGAGAGGTATGCATCCTTACATTTTATGAGAATCGTCTCGAAATCGAAAGATGTGGCAATTCGAATAGATCCTACAAGGGGCGCGACTGCCAAACTGAAAAGCCTTGCGTTGTCTATAAATCGCTAAAAGCCTAGAAGGTGGCCCATTAGGTTGGCGTACCCGAATCATTTGAACTCTTTGATTTTGAGCGAAAAATACTTTAGACGAGAGACACATAAGGGTCGTGGAGGATTTATCCAGGATTCCGCTTATGTGGGCAAAGGCAAAAAACTAATAACTGAAATAGAGCTATTTAAGGTACGACTATTGATTTGTATCTATTTGACTACAATTAACTCCAAATCAAAAGCACCGATCTAGCGACTCTTAAATTCCAATTATATAAACGCCCTAAAGGAAGTCACGATCCAAAAAGCTCATCAGATATCCTAAAAGTCACTGATGAACCTCATTGATCATATTTTCCTAAACATCTCCATCTAGTTTAAGTGACAGGCAAGACCATCAAGGCGGAACCAATTGACAAATAGCCAAAATGTGCTAACGATTGCAATCATCGAAGACGATCCCGATATCGCTGACCTTTTAAACAGCTATCTTCGAAAAGAAGGCTACCGAGCCCTAATAGCCGGTGACGCCCATTCCGCTCGCCAACTAATCGAAACCGCAAGCCCATCGCTGATCTTATTGGATCTTGGTCTACCAGGTGGAGTAGATGGCCTTGAATTGCTCAAGGAGATTAGAGGTAAATCCCAGGTGCCAATAATGGTGGTCACGGCTCGAGATGGCGAGATCGACCGAATTTTAGGACTTGAGCTAGGAGCAGACGACTATGTCGCCAAACCGTTTTCACCTCGGGAAGTAATCGCACGCATAAAGGCGATACTGCGGCGAACCGATACCTCCACGCCAGCACCCACACCACAGATGGAGGCTGGAAATATCAAAATTGACACCTTCGCACACCGTGTTACATGTAGCGGCATTGAGGTTGCTCTTACCACTAAGGAATTTGAGCTCCTGCGATACTTGGTACTGAATCGCAAGATTGCCCTGAATCGAGATCAGATTCTCGAGGCAGTTTGGGGTGTCGAGTGGTTTGGAGATGAGCGCACGATCGACGTTCATATTCGACAGTTGCGCAAAAAATTCAAAGACGAGTTGAATTTAGTGACCCTATGGGGAGTTGGATACAGGCTCGAGTGAATCAAGATCACCACTAAGGACTGTAGCTCGCAACGAACAAAGATATTTACGAAGATCAATAAGATGAAAGGTCACCTAGAAAATGCGACATCGACTAGCACTAACTATATCATTGGTAGTACTAGTGGCTCTCATCGTTGCGGGAACCGGAGTTGTCCTAATCCTAAGGGCCCAAGTCCAGCATGGAGCGGTCGTTCAACTAAGCAAAGAGGTTGAGACGATCGCCAACCAAGCAAATATTGCAAATGCTCAAATCCTAAGGTTGATCCGGATCGCAGCCGCTTTGGACGGCGCCAAATTAATTCCAATCAACCAAACCACCGGGATGCCCCTCTTCAACCTACCGCGGCCACTGATCGCCTCGATATTTTCGCCAACAAAAATCCTTGGAGGCTATGGCCAAAGTGGAGTCTTTAGAAACTTTGCATACGCGGCACTACCAATTCATACCGGTGTCGGCTCGCCACAATCTAGGTTAAACCTCTTAGTTATCACCCGTGCGATTCCGCCAATTCATACCGCAATCATCTTCCTAGCGATCACCATGCTGACTGCCATCCTTATCGCAATAGTTGCAGCTGAGGCGCTGACCTTCAGATTGACAAAACCAATACTTGGAGTAATCGCCACAACCTCCAAAATCGCCAAAGGAGACTTTGAGGCTCGCATTCCAGATGACCCGCAGAGATTTAAAGAACTTGACCTTCTGATCGAGTCGATCAATACGATGGCGCAAGATCTAGCGGAATCAAAGGATGCTCAAAGTCAATTTCTCCTTGCGATTTCACATGATCTTAGAACGCCTCTGACATCGATCAAAGGTTACGCAGAAGGGATTATAGATAGTGCGGTAGAGCCCAACGACGGTGCCAAGACGATTCTAAACCAGGCAAACCGCCTAAGCCGCCTCGTAGGAGATCTACTAGATCTAGCAAAGCTCCAGGCCAACACCTTCTCACTCTCCATTCAAAAGATTGACCCCAAGATGATTGCCGACCAGGTAGCAAGGGTTCTTGGGGACAAAGCAAGGCGAAGTCAGATCGACTTTAAATACCTTCCCTTTTCAACTTCATCCGATCTTGAGATCCAAGGCGATCCAGATCGATTGATTCAAATTCTGACCAACATCGGTGATAACGCCTACAAGTTTGCAGCCACGCGCATAGCACTTACATGTTCGATACAAGACAACGAGATAAGAATCACTATCGCAGACGATGGTCCAGGAATTTCAGAAACCGCCAAAGAGGCAATTTTCAAACGCCCTTACCAAGCTGGAGATACTAAAGCAAGAGAGGTTGGCTCGGGCTTTGGCCTTCTGATTGCATCGCGACTGGCACAAAACATGAACGGTAGGATCTCTTATAAATCTCCCTTTGTAGAAAATAGCTCCGGAACGGCTATGACGGTTGCCTTTGATCGATCAGATTTAAATCTGGACCTCTAATTTCAACAACAAAGACTCGATGGAAGCGCTAGTTCAAAAGATCGCAGCTACTTTGACTTCCTTGGCCGTTTCGCCCAGGAAGGTTAGATTATCTGTCACAAAAGCTCTAGTGACCCTCATAAAGCCGACGGTCTCATAGCTAGAGAGATCATCTAGAACGATCTTGGGATTCAATTTAGCCAACTCTAAAAGATCGTGGGAAACCGCCGCTATTGAGGTAACAAAGCCTACGCCTTTAGAGTTCTGAAATACCTCCGCACCAAGTTCATCACTAAATCCAGTCCCTGCAAAGGCCATTACCAACGATGGCGCCTTCGCCCCTCTCGAATCCACCCTCTCAACTAACTCTTGGCCCGTATAGCAACCTTTAGTAAATGAGGCATAGCGACCAAGCTCACCAATTGAATTAGGAAGTGCCCCTAAAGCTATATCTCTGATGGAAACCGGCCAATTCGAGATCGCACAAAGGCCGATGTAGCTCGGGTCAATAGCGCCATCGAGAACCGATTCCTCGTCTCGATATGGTCGCGCCTTTTGGTAATATCCGGGAAGTGATCCGCTGGTGGCAATTGCGCTCTCTGAAAATGAGTCGTCGGTATCAACTACCAAATTAAGCCAACTATCTACTTCGATCGTTGCCTTAGTTCGAATCAAAAACATCCGCAATCGCACTAGCACTGCCTCCAATGCGGCAGCCGGAACTATTAGGACAAATTCATCTTTGCTAATCCTATGGATTTCAGCCAAGGATACCAGATGGCCATTTGGCTCAAGAAGTAGAGTTGGTGAGGTCTCCCCGACTCCCAGTTCCAAGATATCGGCCGATAGTTGCGAATGAAGATATTTGGCAGCATCGGCTCCCGAAATATTTAGAGAAACCGCGACATTAAAAAACAACATAACTATCAGAATTCCTATTTTTCGATGATCGAGACCTCTCGATACCACCAAAGTAACGAGGAGATAATGCAAAAGAGACGGATGCGTGCTATCTACAACGCTTAAGTTCTGAAAATAATTCATTCCTCAAATGATCAGCCAACGCCAAAGCCGCCGCACCGGAGTTGTCCTGTTTGATGGGCCAAAAATATCGGGCCAAAAATCCAACAATCTAGCGCTATCTCTCGAGCCAGCGAAGATGTGATTCGCTCCCGTCGATGCCTACGAAGCATAAATCCATCATCGATCTAAGGACCAATGTGCTACCCCAAAGCTACCATCGCCAAGTTGGCTGCCATCACCAACTTGGCGAGCCTCAAATCGAAAATAGCACATAAGTGTTCTCGTGGTAGCGGCCCTTTGAATCAAAAAAATCATCTCACCTTGCAAATCGTAACGACCACTCAAAGGGCCGACATGGCATAAATCTTATGAAAAATATTCAAGGCTCGATTGAAAACGATCCAATAGAAGCTACAGAACCCGAGGCTGATGATTGCTCGAGATATGATCTAAAGCGGCGTCACATAGGCACCGGTCAGGCCTCCATCCACCAAAAAGTTCGAAGCGGTCATAAAGGATGCGTCGTCCGAAGCCAGGAAGGCGACGGCAGCGGCGACTTCGCTCGCCTCTCCAAAGCGTCCCATCGGGATATGCACAAGGCGTCGTTGAGCTCGCTCAGGATCCTTAGCGAATAGCTCTTGAAGTAATGGGGTGTTGATCGGTCCAGGGCTAATTGCATTCACCCGAACACCAGATCTCGCAAATTGAACCCCGAGTTCACGCGTCATCGCCAAAACTCCACCCTTTGAAGCTGTGTAAGAGATCTGCGACGTCGCTGCACCCAAAGTTGCGACAAAGGATGCGGTATTGATAATGCTTCCCTTTTTCGCCGCCAACATATGAGGTAGCACCGCTTTGCAGCAAAGAAAGACCGACTTGAGGTTGACATCTTGCACACGCTGATAGGCGTCGATTGAGGTATCAAGGATTGAATCGTCATCGGGAGGAGAGATCCCGGCGTTATTAAAGGCTATATCGATTCGACCAAATCGATCTATAACTTGCCCGACCATGGCATCAACGCTCGCAGGATCAGCTACATCGGTCTCAATCGCCAATGCACCAAAATCTGAGGCCACCTTGAGTGCGCTAGTGATGTCAAAATCTGCAACCACCACCTTTGCCCCCTCCGAGACAAACCTCTCAAGAGTAGCCTTTCCTATCCCAGAGGCACCGCCAGTAATTATTGCGACTCGATCTTCTAAACGACGCATTCCCTAAAATCTCCTTCTCAATGCGGCCTGAACTTAGCCAGAGCCACCAAATCGTTACTAAAACTACTTATTTGACCCAAAAAATTAGCTGCTGCTATCGCCTTGGGGCGGCAACCAACCACTCCTGTGCCTCTTTGCCAAGGGGTTATATCTCAGTGCTTATAAAGACATTTTTAACTTCACAGAACGAATCGGGCGCATCCGGTCCAAGCTCACGGCCAAGCCCCGACATCTTATATCCCCCAAATGGCGTAGAGTAACGTACCGATGAATGCGAGTTGACCGAAAGGTTCCCACTTTGTACACCCCGAGCAACTCGAAGGCCACGTCCAAGGTTGGACGTCCAGATGGAACCCGAAAGGCCATAGTCTGAATCATTTGCGAGCGCTATCGCCTCTTGCTCATCTTTGAACTTAGTAACCGTTACCACCGGACCGAAGATCTCCTCGCGAAATAGGCGATGCGACGGATCAATACCGCCGATAACAGTGGGTGGGTACCAAAACCCCGGCCCCTCAGGAGCACTACCCTTGAACAAAACTAACGACTCATCGACATATGAACGCACAGATTCTCTGTGTGATGCCGTAATCAACGGACCCATCTGTGATGTTTCGAGACTAGGATCCTCGACCCTCACCCCTTTGACCGCCTCTTCAAAACGCTCCATAAACTTGTCATATATGCTCTCTTGTACCAACAGCCGAGAACGAGCACAACAATCTTGACCAGCATTATCAAATACCGAAGAAGGGGCAGATGCAGCCGCTTTGTCAAGGTCAGCATCGTCAAAGATAATGTTGGCACTCTTTCCACCCAACTCCAAGGTGACGCGTTTGATTTGATCGGCCGCCAGTCTCTGTATGCGACTTCCAACTGCGCTCGATCCAGTAAAGACAATCTTACGTATTGCTCGGTCTAAAACCATAGTTTCGCCAACGTCGCTCCCAGAGCCGGTCACCACTTGAAAAACGTCCTCTGGGATGCCAGCTTCAAGGGCGAGTTCCCCCAATCGGATAGCAGTCAGTGGAGTCACCTCTGCTGGCTTCAATACGACAGTGCACCCAGCTGCTAGAGCGGGCCCAAAGCCCCATGATGCAATCGGCATGGGAAAGTTCCACGGCACAATTATCCCCACAGGGCCAATTGGCTCTTTGAAAGTAATGTCAATACCTTGAGCCACAGGAATCTCACGACCTCCAAGGCGCTCTACGGACCCTGAATAATAGGCAAGAACGTCAGCTACATTGTTGGCTTCCCAAATTGCATTAGAGATAGTGTGGCCAGAATTTGCCACCTCAATATCGGCCAATTCCTTGACGTGGGATCGAACGGTCTCGGAGAAATTGCGCAGTAACGCAGCCCTCTGAGATGGTGGCACCAACTTCCAAGAAGCGAACGCCGAAGTTGAGCGCTCTATTGCCCTCGAAGTTTGTTCGGGGGTATTTCGAACAACCTGGCTGATTTGAGATTCATTTGACGGATTTACAACGTCAAAAAGAGAACTAGACATTTGTCAACTACATCCTTTCGAAACTTCTGAATCGTTCCCAGTCGGTCACGGAACGATTAAAAGCATCCAATTCGACCTTGGCCATATTGGCATAGTGGTCAACAACATCATCGCCAAAGCTGGCGCGATTGAAGGCGGAGGATGAAAAGTCATCCAGCGCACTTCTGAGCGTATCTGAGACTCTGGGAAGATCACCATCATAGGCACTCTTAGGATAAGGCTCCTCCAGCGTCATGCCCGAGTCAACACCATCAAGGCCACTAGCGATCATTGCTGCAATAACTAGATAGGGGTTTGCATCCCCACCGGGCAGGCGGTTCTCATATCTCAGACCAGGGCCACGTCCGACAAGACGTATGGAGCATGTTCGATTATCGATACCCCAAGCAATGGCCGTCGGCGCGAAGGATCCTTCCACGAAGCGTTTATAGGAATTTATATTGGGGGCCATAAAGAGAGTCGTCTCTCGCATGTGCGCCAACTGGCCTGCGATGAAGGCGCTTCCAAAGTTGGAAAGCTTCTTAGGATCAATAGGATCAACCATTGTTAGCGAGTCATCAAGACCACGTATCGACAGGTGGGTATGACAAGAAGATCCTTCCCGCTCGTTGAACTTGGCCATAAAGGTTATCGACTTCTTACGTGCCGCTGCGATCTCCTTGGCACCCAACTTGTAGACAACGTGATTATCCGCAGTCCTAAGTGCGTCACTATAGCGAAAAGCAATCTCGTGCTGGCCTAGATTACACTCGCCCTTAACCGACTCGACCTCCATGTTCGCACCGGTCATTCCAAGGCGGATCTCGCGAAGCAGACCATCTATCCTTGAGACCCCCAAGAGGGAGTAGTCGACATTGTACTTATTTGCGGGCTTGAGATTTCGATAACCTTCCTCCCAAGCCTCTTCGTAGGAGTTCTCAAAGACGATGAACTCCAGTTCAGTTCCGACAAGTGCCCTAAGTCCACGATCGGCTAGACGCTTGAGTTGCGCCTTTAGAATTGACCGGGGAGCCTGCCTCAGAATCGAACCGTCTTCCCACACCACATCGGCTTGAACCATCGCGGTATTTTGTTGCCAAGGAATATAGCGAAGGGTAGACATGTCGCAGGTCATCACCAAGTCTCCATAGCCACTCTCCCACGAGCTTATCTCATACCCAGATACCGTATTCATGTCGACGTCACAGGCAAGAAGGTAGGAGCAACCCTCGGTTCCGTTCGCGACAACCTCAGAAAGAAAAAAGGAGGCAGATAGCTTCTTTCCCACCAACCTTCCCTGCATATCCGTAAACGCAACGATAATGGTGTCTATCTCACCTTGTTCGATATCAGACCGAAGTCGTTCATAGGTAAGGCTACGATCACCTAAATTCAAATCGGGATAAGGCACAACTTCTCCTTAGTAAAATCTCACTGTCGACTCAACGCCTATTAGTTGATCAAAGCTACCAAATGAATGCTAAAGCTAGTGCGCGATTTACGACAAGTATCTAAAAAATTAACCCTATCTCCAGGCACCATATGAAGAGCATGATTTCAGGTAGCAGACAGCCATAAAGGTTTTTTCTTGTGATCATTCTGGAGAAAAGATACCGCCACTAGCGTTCAAAGGAAACATGGCGACAATGTGACACCTCATCATAGATTTACGCTCCAACGACTCACTGACTGACTAACTGACTGACTGCCAATGCCGAAAAGTTGGTACTTCAGTTGGAGCTGATACCACACAAAGCTAATCAACCTTAATCAACTTTACCTTGTTCCTAAGAGTCTCCCAGGCGGTCTACTTGCTATCGTTGCTAGCTGAAGTCCCTGCTCGTCAGAGTGCTACCTGAGGGAGGAAGTGATGATCCAACGCGTAATTGGCCCAATGGAGGTGCAGGTTCAATGGAAACCACTCCCACCAAACAGCCATGGCCAACCAAGATTGTGATCAAGGCACAGCCAAGGAGACGCGTTGGAAGATAGTCGCAGTGGACCCACAGGGATCGACCGGCATTACAGTACCTGGATTACTTAGATATAGGCTTCGGGCAAAGAGATGGAAGGCCGACCCTAAGGCCGGCCGATTTGCCGAGTGGTAGTAGCAATGATCCTGTGAGACCACCCGGGCGAATAAACCATTCTTGTCGTTGGCTAGTCAACACTCGAGCGTGAGAAATTCTACATTTACGATGGTGGAACTTGTATAATGAGTAAAGTTGACGAAGAGCCTTTTGTGGGTCTAGTTGCGAAAGCTTGGACAAGTCGTTGCGGCCGTTGCTGATAAGCATTCGCTCAGCTAGATAATTTAGGTCCCATTTTCCCATCGGCTTTAGCGCCATGGTGAATGCCCGTCTCTCGGGCGGCTCCACAAAATAACGCACTGTAGAGGTGTCGCACAAAACTACTATCTACAATTACAGATCTACCAGGGTACCGATATCTAGCACTACAAGGCAACCCGAATCTCGCAACTCTCGGTACTTTGGTTTTAAAAGGAGCTCGCTTTTACCTGGTCCCCGTGGTGCTGCGGTGAAAAATTCGCGAAACAAAGAGTTCCAAGGATCCCAGAGGAATTCCTGCCTCTTTACCTTGCCTGCTGCGCCAGATCACTTTATATCCTTTAGGGAGCGAATCCTCAGGTACCGGCCGAAATACATTTTCAAACACCAGCAAGTACAAACCCCATAAAACGATAACTCTGACCGATTTCATAGGGATGTTTAAGTAAAGAAGCATAAAAAACGGGAAGGTCACCATTGCCAGGATTATGCGTCGGATATGAGGATCGTTCCGCATGAATTTACGGACGCCTTTGAAATTCATTGTCCGCCCTCTCTCATATATCTATCGAGCTGAATGTGCAGGTTGAGCACCTACGAGCCCAATCCATTCAGCTTGGAATTGATTTTGCGGATCTCCACTCCCTTGACGACAAGCACAGCTCCGACCGTTGTATCTGTAGGTTTTTAGATTAAATCTCATCTTCTTGAGTCGCCTTAAGTGCCTGCAGTTCACCTTTGACTCTGTGATAGAGAATGCCGTACGTCACGATCGTGACAACTAAGTCGAGAAGAATCTCTAACTGAAATCCGTGACCAACATGGTAAAAAATAAGCACCAACGCAGTAGATCCAAAGAAGACAAGGAAAATCCACAATCCAAGTTCTTTGCCGACGCGAAACACATTCACCTTCGCCATCATGGTCTCGCCGTATGCGCAGGACTCGCTAGAGATCCAATAGCCATAATCCAACCCCATGCACCAGTCTCAGATGCACAGCCCACAGCGAATTGAACTCCTGCTGTCTGAATCTCGCTGGAACCCAACGCTATCACTCCAAAGCCTGCGAAAAGACATGCCCCACCAGCTTCCACAAGCAGCTTGACCAACGGAACGTCCGATGCGCAAAAACTTACCGGACCGAACCTAGCCAAATCGTAGTTAGTTTCTGTGCAAAGGTGCAGATTATTTGGACCGTAAGTCGCAGGACCACTGAAATATGTAGTTCCGCCTCCGCCTATAAGTAAGTTCGGTTTGGGAAGTGGGATCGAAGAAAGTTGGGATGCGCTTGCTGCTAGGGGTGCCGATACGAAGGTCGCTGCACTAGATAGAACCGCCAATGCCCCCAAACCAACTGCGATCCTTCCTGTTATTCTTTTAATACCCACCGTAAACATCCCCTCTTTGTTATTAGCTATCATGCTGATAGCGTTCGTCAATACGGCTGGTAGAGCGAGTTCACCTATCGTGGATAAGCCCTTGATTTATTGATTCTGCCATAAAGCATCCCCATGGTTACCACCACATTCGAAGCTAACCTCCGTAGTCATAGAACACTAGGAGTAACGCTAGCTAATTATTTTGGGCTCGGCATCTGCCCAAAAGATGATTTTTCGGTTTTTCGGGTGTAATTTTTTAGCAGATTACTCACAAAAGATACTTAGATTGTGGTCTTTCCGGCTTATAAAACACCCAAAGAAATGATAGATGTAGCGAAATCGATGTGGCGAACAACTTTCTCCAAGTGTAAGCATTGCGAGCTTCCTTGCAAATACTTAGCCATTGGGAAAAAGTCTGACTTAGCAGACCTAAAAGGTACCAATCTAATTGTCCGGGCAGAATGTGATTTCTAAATCAGGTGGCTGTCTCGCATTGGGGACAATAGGCCAGAATCCATAAAGGCATTTTGGTCAATTAGCAGTAGCGGCTTCGAAAAGCCCGTAGTCAAAGGCACCTTAGAGATCTCTTTGTCTAGTTCTTGTTGTAGGCCGAAATTCAAAGCCACCCGTCACCGCCTCGTTTGATCCTTGAAACGGTAACAGATCAAACAGCGGTGAGATTTGTTGGAGCAAAATAAATATTTATAATTCAAATTCAATGGTACATTCTGGCAATCGGTTACTATAATTCCAGCTCAGAGATGTTTACTAATTCACGATTGATCTCGACAATATTAGCTTTAGCAACTTAAGATTCTTGTGCTCATGTGGCACCTTCACACTCGTTTGTGCCAAAAACACGCAATAATCACGCCTTTGTTGAACATCTTTTCATCATCAATACTCTCCACTCTCACCGACACTTGCTTGGCTTTAGATGTATCAAATACACCATTTGAAGTTCAAGATAATCTCATCTGCCTATTCATGAACGCAACAATCTAACTAGCAATTGATGAACCATTTAAAGCCGATCGCCTCTAAAGCGACTTCATAAATAGGGAATTTCAACCCCTAGTCACAGTCAAATCCGAAATGCCCCTCCTATTGGTCGGAGTTACTAATCCATCAGAGTTACTTAGCGGTTTTGTAGTACGAGTGACCTATGCAAGCCTTAGCAGAGCCGACAAAATAACTCTCGAGGTAGCCGACAGCGACCACCTCGAGCTCAGATTAGTCACAAAATGCGATACGGCTAATGGTAGAAAAAGTGCACAGATACAGGTCGTGGTTGAAACCTACAGCCGGGAAGAGGACTGACTGAACGGGACTACCGGTGTCAACCCTGACGACCTCGTCACCGCTTTCAATCTCCAAAATTACCATTTGTGCGATATTTCGCTCCAGATCATAGTCATCGCTTACCACCAACCCCTCGTCTCTGAGGTAGACCATATGGCCACCGTGATTTTGGGAACGGCTCCATCTCTGAGTCATATTTCCCAAGTCATCAAAGTCGAAGGCCGTAACAATGCCATTTCCGGAGTCATATCCAACTGCGATCCGACGTTCAAAATCTACAAGCGGAGGATTGGCCACAACACCCTTGGACAGGTCACTAATTCGCCCCGATGTAACTTGGCCCGATACCAAATCCACTCGAAACAATCGGACCTCACTTGACAAAGTTCCAACACCTATAAGGGTGCCGTTATAGCGATAGGAATCATCTCCGTTATCTAAAAACCAGGCACTAGAGTCCCCCACAACCACATCCCAAGCTGATCCTTGACTCTCGGTGGTCTTATATAAAGGCAAAAACTCCGAGTCCAACTCCAATTTGCCTCGAAATCGAACCCGCATCAAGGTCCGATCGCCAGCAACATAGATATCGTTAGCGACTGAACTTATTCTGGCTATCGATGGCTCTGAGAGTTCGATCTCATCCAACATCTCAAGACTATCTGGCTCCAGAACCACTAAATGCGACGGCATCTGCTCTGATTTTTCAAGGACATTACCCGGACGAGAGCCGGCAAAATCCTTAGTGGCTATAGTTCCATCCTCGAGAATTACCAATCCATTGTACGGTTTGACTCTGGGTAGCTCTTTCGAGGCGAGAAGGAGCAATTCTGAACTTAGCCCATCTTTCCGAAAATCAACCTATTCTCCCAGCTAGTTGAGTATGTGGTCTTACGTTGGGACACTACAAATGCGTCGCAATGGTCTTTATCCGTTTAAGGGGATCACTAACTCCTAAGAGACGGTAGATCTCTTTGTGAACCGGCTCAGAAACACCACTAGTGCGGATGTGATAGACAACGCCTTTATCTGATGTAAGAACTATGGTGGCTCGGCGGTGACTGTTGAGTTGCTCTTTAATGGTTGACCATCTTCTCTTATCGTTATTTTGCCTCAAGGTCAGCTCAATGGCACTAAGGAGGTGATAGGCAAGTACTGAGATGAAGAGGTGAGCAGCAGTTCGGCTAGCTAGTTGATGATAGACCGGTCGAAGTCCAAGATCACTCTTGAGGGATCTAAAGGCATCTTCTACTTTAGTGAGAGTCGTATAGATATTCCAGATCTCACCTGCATCTAGCTCGCTATGGCTGGTGTCTATGACGTAGGCTCCTTGGAGATTATCATCTTTGGCTTTAGTGGGTTTTTCTGTAATAGTGAGATTGATTACTTTGTCAAAGCGTCTCTTTTTGATGATCTTGCCATGGTCTTGATGATATTCAAGGGATATCTCGTATTTGGAAGCAATACTTGGGTACTTGGCCTTGATGCGTCCGATACGCTCTGAGACAACTGTGGTCTTAGATATAGAACCCTTTGTGATTGAGGTATTCAACG
>NZ_JXYS01000065.1 GCF_000949295.1 Acidithrix ferrooxidans | reverse complement strand
GATAAGTATGATCTCAAACTTTCTGATCCGATCAAGAGCCTCTAAGAACTTATCCTTATAGTGCCAGTGTTCTTCAAGATGGAGTATTACTTTTCTAGCTGAACGAGTGATATGTCCTGCGATCTGAAAGTAACACCGTCGAAGCTTTGGTGTGGTGATAACAGTTTCTGTAATAGCACCTATTCGTGCAGTTGCACCGTGCCAGGTTGTGCAGTTGCACCGTGCCAGGTTGTGCAGTTGCACCGTGCCAGGTTGTGCAGTTGCACCGTGCCAGGTTGTGCAGTTGCACCGTGCCAGGTTGTGCAGTTGCACCGTGCCAGGTTGTGCAGTTGCACCGTGCCAGGTTGTGCAGTTGCACCGTGCCAGGTTGTGCAGTTGCACCGTGTCAGGTTGTGCAGTTGCACCGTGTCAGGTTGTGCAGTTGTAAACAGCGACTTTTTTTTGACCCACATCAGCGGTTTAAAATTGACCCGCCCAATTGAGTTCAATAGTAGTTGTTGGTGTCAGTAAAAGTGTCTCATTTCTAAGACACCGTGGATCTGAAAATCTCAGTTGAGAAATTCGTTTAGCCGAGCAGTAAGACGCTCTGCATTATCTCTAGTTTGATCGAAGGTGACTATCACTTCTTCATTATCTCGAAGTAACTTGACCATCCAGGATCGCTCCTCTGGTCGACTCCGGGTAGTTGCAGAACCAAAATGTACCTCTGCTCTAATCAGGCCTCTTTTCCTCTGTCTATGAGCTGCCATACGACAAGCTGCTGAGCAGTACCTTTGTGGTCTTCCTATGCAATCTTCCGGAAGTATTTGATCACACCCCTGTCTCTCGCAGATCTTTGAGATAGGTAGTTCCGTAACGTTATGAAATGGGTTCTCCTCTCTGTTCAGTTCTCAGCTGAGATAGTTCCGTAACGTTATGAAATGGTTCTCGGGTTCGCTCTAGTGATCCCAGCTGAGATAATTCTGTAACGTTTAGAAATAGGTATTGGTTCTTCGGTATTTGTAACCCCCGAACCGATTGGAAATCATTTGAGACCGGATCAGGTTCGCTTAGGTATCGCAAGTGTTGACTTCGAGTTTTCATTTTTCCACCTCTTCACCTTTCTTCACGTTGTCACCAGTTTGTGGATTGGTATAGATTCCTTGTTTGATTCGATCCTTGAGCCGTTAGCTGTTGCCCTTGATGTTTATAACGTGGCAGTGATGTAACAGTCTGTCTAAAATTGCGGTACTTAGTACTTGTGAGGTCAACCAGAATTAGTAGACACCTAACAATTCAACATACGATGTTGAATGAAAGAATTTCACTATGGCAATCAATAAGAGGAACTTCACCTTGAAGTTCAAAACAGAGGCAGCCCATAGGGTAATTGATTCTGGTCGTAGCGTAAAAGATGTGGCTATATAGCTTTCGCCTAAAGAGGATTCGCTCAGAAGATGCGTCCGTGATGAAAGAGGAAAATTTATGCCATCTAACCTGGACATTTATGGTCGGGCTGAGAAGATTTGAACTTCCGACCTCTTGACCCCCAGTCAAGCGCGCTAACCAAGCTGCGCCACAGCCCGAACTCATTGAGTTACAACATCTTAGCCCGTAGGAAGGCCAGGACGGCGACGAGAAGACAAAAAACCACCCTTTACACTTTCGGAAAGATTGAAACCTGAACCTCGAAGCGAATCCAGTATTGCAATCACAAAGACGCTAAACACTCCAATTTGCACAAGCACATCCGGCATCAAGACCGGAGAAGCCACCATCAAAATTACTAATCCTAAAATGAGAAAGACCCCTGGCACCACCGACCGCAAAGGAAGTCGCTTCACGGCCAGAAATAAGCGCTTGCCAAAAGCCTCTCCCAATAAGTCGACTCTAGAATTAATGTAGATTCGAAAAGCCAAAACCAAAGAGGTAAATTCTATTAAGAATTGAAATCCATTGACTGCAAGGGTTCCGCGATCTGGGGTCACCAACAATGTACCAATTGTGCCTGCAGCTACCAAAAAGAGCGGATCTCTCCTCTTGATCAAGATCGGAACAAGCAAAATAGGAAGATAACTGCTCCATAGAATCGGTGTCAAGACCAAAGATGCCGCAATCAAGGCGACAAAGAGGATGGAATCGTCCTTAGTCTTGCGATAAATTCCAAGCCCTACAAATATCACTCCACCAGCAACTGCTCCAACCGATAGATCGCGTAAAATATGGCTTGTTACGAGAGTTCCCATCAACCGAGTCAACGACCAACCCTGAAGCGTCTCATGGCCCGAAAGAAGTAACAACATCTTGGCAAATCCAAGAGGTGAGAGGGGCCCAACTACAAAGCCAATACCCAATAGAAGTATCGAGCTAGTCAATGACGAAATCGTCAAAGAATACCGTTTAGTCCAAATGGGAAAAAGCAAAAGAGGAGCCAGATAGAGCTTTGACATTGCGACTCCAGCCAATACAAAGCCACCGACTATCTTGAGCCGATCTCTAAAGTGCCAAACAAAAACCATCCCAAAGATCAGAATTGGAGTCAATGTACCCATCTGGATGGCAATCACGAACGGGCTAGAGATCATTAGGGCTACGGCGACCAAAGGTTTAGCCCCAACTGAAAAACGAATAGTGAGTGCATTTAACAAAATCGAGAGATAAACAAAGATCATTGAGGCTAGATAGTTGGAAAAATAACCCAATGGCTGTAGGAGATATGCGACAAAATAGGGATATACATAGCTAGATCCCGAATAAGTAACCGGCGATCCCACGGGCGGATATGGACTTCGACCCCTCGAAATCTCGCGTGCCGCATGCAGGAAGACAAGAAAATCAGATTGATTGACGCGCCGAACATAATAAAATAGGATGATCGATGTGAGAACGACGCTCAACCAAAAGATAAGTTCCGACCTAATCAAACTGCGATTTAAACTAAAAAATCTTCCCTTTTTCATCGATCCACCGAGACAAATATTCATGAATATAATCTGTCAAACGCCAGCGCTCAGGGCGATTGTCGCCAGGCACTCTAAAGGCCTAGACCACAAAACAGAGGTATCGCGAGCCTTCATCAAGCAGACTACCAACCATGAGGATCAACATAGGAAATTCGCATCCACTCTCGGAACGATCCCTAAAGCGCTAAGTTCGCCAGGTAACACCTTAGCAGAACTTAGCAACAACCAAACGTAGGCGAAACTTCAGTGTATGGAAGATTTAGAGGACCCTTTGTACCCAAAGCGATCAACTGGAGAGGTTGATTGAATCGAATGTTCTATCTCTTCGTTCGAGGTACTACTTAGAATGTGATTTAGGTTTCGTGATATGTCTGAAGATGCAACGCTCTGCTCCTCGGCTGCCGCGGCGATCTGCGAGACCATATCACCAACGCTTGCCACGTCTTCAAATATCTCTAACAAAGCATTATCAGCCCGAGCAGACGACGCCTCGGACTCGGCAACCTTGCTTGTAAATGATTCGATCGACGTTACTGCGGCCGACGTGCCATTTCGGATCATCCTAATCTTTTCGGTAATTTCCGTAGCTGCGATTCTGGATCGTTCCGCCAACTGTCGCACTTCGTCAGCTACAACTGCAAATCCCTTGCCAGCGCTCCCCGCCCGGGCTGCCTCAATCGCGGCATTTAGGGCCAAGAGGTTCGTCTGTTCGGCAATGCTCTTGATGGAAGAGACGATAGAGTCAATCTCTTCAGATTGAGTACCCAGCTCGGAAATTATATGTGCTGTATCTTTAACTCTCAAAGCGACATCCCGCATCGCCGCACTTGCACTCTGTATTAAAACTTTAGATTCAGAGGTAACGCTTGACGCCTTTATCGAAGAATCACTAGCTACTTGAGAACTCCTAGCAATTTCAGCTACAGTAGCGCTCATCTCTTCCAACGCAGCAGCAATAGCTGAGACTTTGTCGTTCATATTTCCGGTACGTTGAAGTTCAAGGGTCCGCTTTTTACGCTCCAGGGCACACTGAGTTGAAATATCAGTCCAACAGGCCATGTAGCATAAAAGCTCACCCTTTTTCTGTGGATGCCATATGGGATAGGTTTTAGTCTGGAAGTAGATATCGTTACCCATTGGGATATCGGCAACGTGCTCTGAGCTTGATCCACTCCCCATCTCGCCCAGTATTCGCCGAACCCGTTCCGGATCCTTATGAAATTGATGAATCGAATTTCCCATCGCGTGTGCTAGATCCGAATGCGGTAACGCCTCGGTGAGCTTGGAATGGTACTTTACCATGGTTGACGAAGCAGCCTTATTCATATAAATGATTGTATTTTCACGGCTTGAGTCACAGAGCATAACAATGTTATCTACCAAGTCCAAGACAGCTTCGAGCCGTCCGACATCTACAGTCTCTTTCGATTTACCAAACATATTTCGATAATCGGCATAGCACATCATCAAGTAAACGAATTTTTAATTATTCAATTAAATAAATATCCGAATTTGAATATGTTTGCCGATAGTATCAAGCAAATTACAACCATATCAGGCAATTAAAATCCACAAACCTACAATTCAGACGATCCATTAATTGCACAATTGCGTTCTAAGATTAACTAACTAAGCCTATTTAGCAGCCGACTTATTAATTCGAGCAGATCGATCCAGGATGTTTCAAGCCTACATCCTCTTTGCAAAGCTTCATAAAATATTCAAAAATGGTAGATTACGCTCTAAAATCAGGCGATCACTTTTGACAAAATAATTACAAACGCTATAACCAAGCTAATGACGCTTATACCTTCTATTGGTCAGCATGCCTAGCCGATCACCACCCAACAAATGGCTATTTTCTACCGACACAAAAATCAGTCGATACCGCAATCGAACTTCATGAGCTAAGCAAAAAATTACTGGAATGGAAAGTCCAGGGTAATTATCAGGCTAAATCAGGCGACCGTGCAATTAGAGGTGATGGGGCAACCAAATAATCAATTGAACCAAGCGATAGACCAAATATATCGCGGTGGCCACCACTAGTAATTTGAAGTGCCATGGAGCTTTCTTCGGCTTCACAATAGGAGTGTCGCAAACCGGACAGTGGCCATTACGCGGAATTCTGTCGTCCTCTTGAAACTTCGCACATGTTTCACACCAAGCCAAAAAACTCACCTACATAAATAATAACTTTGACAGTGATCCTACTTCCTCCGAGATCGGAACTACAAGAAAACCTTGTCAGGATGGTTTGGGCTGAGAGCAAATTCTATACCGGATGAACGCCGTGGTGCTTTGGCACATCTAACCTTGGCTTTCCAATGGCACAGTCAAATCTTCCAATCAACTCACTACGCAGATCACTTGGACTGACTATGTCGTCAATCACCAAATCACTCGCAAGTCTATACAGATCGACGTCAGCGACATATTCGCTTCGCTTTTGTGCAATGAATTGCTCCCGCTCGACTGGGTCTACAATTCCAGCAATATGATTGGCATAGACTGCATTCACCGCAGCTTCAGGGCCCATGACCGCGATCTCTGCGCCCGGCAAAGCAATGGTTGCCTCGGGCGAAAAAGCGGGTCCGGCCATGGCATAGAGTCCAGCCCCGTAGGCCTTTCTTACAATGACGGTCACCTTCGGGACCTGAGCCTCTGATACCGCTGCGATCATCTTCGCGCCATGGCGAATAATGCCTTGTCTCTCGACTGCTGTACCAATCATAAACCCTGGCACATCAGCTAAAAATAAAAGAGGGATGTTGAAGGCGTCACACATCCAGATAAATCTTGCCGCCTTATCGGCGGAATCCACAAAGAGAACTCCACCACGGCTGGCGGGATTATTTGCAACAATCCCAATGCACTTGCCATCGAGTCGAGCCAAGCCTACGATCAATTCAGGCGCAAAAAGAGGCTTTACCTCAAAAAAGCTACCTTCATCGACCAATCGCTCGATCACATCCAGCATCTCATACCCAGCCGTGGATAGCTCCGGGAAGAAGTCATTCTCGAGCTCCAGCGTCGGGGGCTCACTCAAATAGGTTGGAGGAGTATCTCTAAAGTTGGTCGGAAAATAAGAAAGGTATTCTCTAGCAGCGGCAATCGCTGATTCGTCGGAATCAAACAGATTATCGCCACAGCCCGAGACACTTGCATGCATGCGAGCGCCACCCATCTCTTCTAATGTAGTCTTTTCTCCAATCACCATTTCAGCCATCCTTGGTGAACCGAGGTACATCGAAGCGTTGGCTTCCACCATAAAGACAACGTCACAAAAAGCAGGTATGTATGCACCTCCGGCCGCACTCGGGCCAAAAAGACAGCAGACCTGGGGTACCTTCCCACTAAGTTGCACCTGATTATAAAAGATCCGTCCAGCTCCACGTCGACCCGGGAAAAGCTCAACCTGATCAGTGATACGCGCACCAGCAGAATCGACCAGATAAACGATCGGTAGTTCCAAACGGAGCGCAGTCTCGGTAATTCGAATTATCTTCTCAACGGTACGTGCACCCCAAGATCCAGCTTTCACTGTAGAGTCATTCGCCATCACGCAAACTCTGCGCCCATCGATCTCACCTAGGCCGGTTACGACACCATCGGCAGGCAAAGAGTTGGATGAAACATTGGCAAAGAGGCCATCCTCGACAAAACTGCCCTGATCAAAAAGGAGCGCTATACGGTCGCGCACGTAAAGGCGTCCGCTAGATTCGAGCTTGGCTTTGGATCGCTCGCTATTTCCGGTTCTAATCTCCGAGCGAACTTTATCCATATCAAGTGGTCTACTTGTCAAATCTTCCCCTTAGGTGAAAGCTCCATATGAAGTTATCAATGTAGCAGCCAACAAAGTTACAAAGCAATTGAAAACATTAATAGATCAAGTTAATCAGTCGGAACGACGACGAACCCTCATCTTTATAGGAGTTGGGCCGAGGCCAAATCTCTCTCGCAACTTACGCTCGAGATAGCGCATATAACCAGCATCTATCGGTCTCGACGAAAAGAGAGTAAAGGTAGGTGGGTCAGTCGCACCCTGGACAGCATAGAGGATCTTTGTTCCCTTAGGCGGATGTACAGTCTGAAACTCAGAGATAGCCACATTCAATTCACGAGTTGGAATTCGTCGACGATAGGCAACGATCGCATTTTGGACTGCAGGAAGAATTCGATGGACTCCCAAACCAGTTTTGGCACTAATCCTAATAAAAGGAGCATAGGTGAGGAATGCCAGCTTCTCTTCGGCCTCCTCGCCACGGATCAGCTTGTCTTCAGAGGAGAGGTCTTCCCACTTATTCAAAACGACCACCACGGGACTACCTGCAGCATCTACACGCTCAGCGAGTCTTTGATCTTGATGGGTAACACCTTCTTGGCCGTCAACCACCAAAATCGCTACGTCGGCTGAGTCTATAGCCTTTAGCGCACGCACCATAGAGTAATACTCGGTTCCACTTGCCTCTTTTGCTCGCCTACGCATTCCTGCAGTATCTAAGAACCGAAGTACTCCAATGTCGGTTTCGATGACCGTATCCACTGTGTCGGTGGTAGTACCTGGCATATCGTGGACTACGGCTCGATCATCACCAACCATCCGATTGAACAAAGTCGATTTACCCACATTTGGCCGTCCCACAATTGCCACCGAGAAGATTCCGTCATCGACATCGGTTTCGCTATTCTCGCCATCATCAAGATCGATAGAGCCCTCAGGCGCATTCTCAGTAAGTCGATCTATGAGCACGTCAAGAAGGTCTCCCGTCATTACACCATGCAACGCAGATACTGGAATTAGATCGTCAAAGCCAAGCGCTGCAAATTCCCAAGAATTAAAGCGACGAGACTCAGACTCTGCCTTGTTAGCTACGACTATGACTGGCTTAGAGATACGACGAAGCAGTTCCGCGACATCAGCATCCTCGCTAGTTATGCCCACTGCAGCGTCCACCACAAAGAGCGCTATGTCGCAATCGGCCATAGCCGAGCGCGCCTGCTCTGAGATCTTTACCTCTAGGGCGTCGCCGGCTTCAAGCCATCCGCCTGTATCGATCAACTCGAAACTATGGCCCCGCCAAGCCGCAACATAAGATTTGCGATCTCTTGTAACGCCTGATCGTTCCTCAACGATGGCATCCTGTCTACCCACTATACGATTTACAAGCGTCGATTTACCGACGTTTGGCCGTCCCACGACTGCCACTTTAAACATTAACGCTCCTTGAAACTTCTCGCCTTGGAATTTATAACTTCCAATTAATAAAGCTCGATAACTATCGAGCTAAAAACTCACCCTTTGGTACACCTTTGTGCCCATAGATCTCCTCCAATACACCCCGAAGAGCAATGCCATCGGTCGCCACAACGCGAATAGGTGCGTCTATCTCATCCACGGAGGTGCCATCTAAAAAGATATCCTCAGAGAGAGCCACATCTGGAAGGAGATACAAATCATGCTTTGACGCTTTTGAAATGGTTCGTTTGATGTCTTCTCCGACCATCAAACCCGCAACACCGATATTGCCTCCGAAAAAGTCGTTGCGTACCTCTAAGAATTCAACATTAGGAAATCTAGGCGAGACTACCTCTGGGAGGGTTGCCATACCATAAGTCGAAGTCAAAATCGCGATTCGACGGTCACTCCTTTTGCGCGGAACTCCCACCGAGACTCCGATCTGATCGGTGATCCTCTGTGCACGATAGCCACTCTTTGGGGCACCTTCTACCCAAGAGAAAAAGCCCGACTTCACAGAAAATGCTGCGTCACTATTTCCGTTGAAGGCTGCCTCAAATGCTCTAGCGATACCAATTCCATTCTCGTGTTGTGAAAAATCGTCATAATCTTCATACTTAGGAAGTGGCACCTGGGCGAGAATGTAATATTCATCAGAGGCGTAAACCATCCTTCGTCCAAGTAGTTCCAAAAAAACTTTCTGCATCGAATCGATAGCTTCAACCACCGAGAGCGCCTCTTGCTGGGTATGTGGGCGCATCCGCCCCTCGTTAGAAAAGCGTGACACGCCTAAGGGCACAACAGCTACATTCACCAATTTCGGGAAACGATCCAAAATCGATATAAGAGTCTCGTGCAAAAAAGCACCATCATTCACACCTGGGCAGATCACAAGCTGACCGTGAACCTCTATACCCGCCTCTAAAAGTGCCTCTAGCCAACGCAAAGAGGTGGCACCACGGCGGTTTCGCAAAAGCTCAGTCCGTAGCTTTGGATGCGTTGAATGGATCGAGACAAAGAGCGGTGAAAGCTTCTCAGTAATTACCCGTTCTAAATCAGCTTCTGTAAAACGGGTTAGCGTTGTAAAGTTTCCATAAAGGAACGAAAGTCGATAGTCATCGTCCTTCATATAGAGCGTCTTTCGCATTCCCTTTGGCAACTGATAGATAAAGCAGAACTCGCAATGGTTGTCACAGGTCCGAACCTGATCAAATATCGCGGAGGATACCTCAATTCCCAATGGATCTCCGGCAAGCTTTTCTATCTCAAAATCGAACTCAATACCACCTCGATCGATCAAAAGAGCTACATCTGGCTCTTCTACTAGCATCTGATAGGCTATGACGTCGGTTGGAACCTGACCATTAATCGACACAAGCTCATCGCCAGGTATAACACCTGCCAATGCCGCCGGGGAATTCTTCGCTACTGAGAGCACTATTGGATTCGACAATTCGAGACACCTATTGCCTTGGGCTAGAATTTAGCGTATGGCCGTTGAAAAAGTTTTACTAGCAAAGCCTAGAGGTTTTTGCGCAGGAGTCGAGATGGCAATCAAAGCCCTCTCTTGGATGGTGCGCGTCTTCGACCCTCCAGTCTACTGCTACCACGAGATAGTACACAACAAAATTGTTGTAGATCGTTTCTTAGAACAAGGAGTTATCTTCGTAGATGACCCTAGCGATGTTCCAAATGGCGCACCAATAATGTTAAGCGCACATGGAAGTGCGCCTTCAATCGTTGAGTCTTCACGTTCGATCGCCAGCATCTCGATAAACGCAGTCTGCCCACTTGTAACAAAGGTACATCACGAAGTAAAAACGCGAGCAAACAAGGGGTTTGAGATAATCTATATCGGCCATCACGGCCACGATGAGGCACTTGGGACCAAGGCGGTAGCGCCTGAAAATGTGAAACTCATTGAAACCATCGCGGAACTCGAGGATTTGACGATCGAATCGGAGTCAGTCGCGCTCATCGCCCAAACAACGCTAGCTCTGGACGAATGGAGAGAGATGGCTGATCGCGCCAGCGAGCTTTACCCGAGTCTTTGGATGCCTGGCAAAAGTGATCTCTGTTTTGCAACCACAAATCGCCAAAGTGCCATTAGACATCTTGCGCCGCTAGCACAAACAACAATTATTATCGGTTCGCAGAATTCCTCGAACACCATCGCACTTGAAAAGGTTGCCAAAAAGGTTACCGACGCTAGGGTGTTACGGGTCAATTCTGCAAGCGAGCTTCCAGATGATATTCATGGTGTCGTTGCGATTACAGCAGGCGCTTCAGCCCCAGAGGACCTTATCCAAAAGGTAATCGAACGACTAGCCCCAATTCAAGGAGTCGAAGAAGTTGCCGTGGTGGACGAAGATGAATATTTCCCGCCTCCACGAGAACTAAGAGAATTTCTACGAAGTCTCACATTGGTTAGCGCCTTTGTCTTCGGGGCTCCCAAGCCCGCTTACTTCCCCTTAGATAACGATTCATCAATCTCCGCGTCGTCTGTAATAAATTAATCGCTATCACCAAATTCACCCCAACTAACGGAAGCTACACTGTTTCGCCTTTTACCGCCTTAAAAAGGCGAAACAGTGAACCGATACCAGTAACTCATGATCGGAGCAATTCAATTTCTAAGATAAAGTCTCATCATTTCGAAGATCGAGTCTCATCGAGCCGAACAAATAAATGATTTCCGTGGTCAATAAGTAGCCAATGAGCCACATCGGATTAGACAGTTGATGCATAATTTACATATGCATGAAAAGACTACGACCAGTTCACTCAATAATACTTTCAGCGCCATGGATTCATCCAACAAAGACCAATGGATGGCGATAGGCCACGAAACCTCCAAAAATCAACCAAGGGTCGCTCAATCGATATTGACGATGTTAAATTCGCTAAAAGATATCGTCGATGGATTTTCTGTCGACCAACTTACCCACTCCCTGCAAACTGCAACGCGCGCTGAAGAGGATAAAGCAGAACCTCAAATGATTGTCGCTGCGCTCTGTCATGATATTGGTAAAGCAATTTCTGTGGCTAACCATGCTCAAATTGCGGCTGAAATCCTTCGTCCTTACGTAGACGAGGACGTATACAACGTAATTAGAACCCACCAAGAGTTCCAAGGCTGACACTATTTCGAATATTTCGGAGGCAATCCAGATGCTCGTGAAGGCTACCGCGACGAAGCATGGTTTTCAACTGGTGAAACTTTCGCGGATAAATGGGATCAAAATTCATTTGATCCTACCTACCCCACTCAACCTCTAAGCCACTTTGAGCCGCTAATTAGGCAAACCTTCGCAAAGCCAAAAAGGTCATTTGGTTAATACGAAGAAAACGTGATCCTTAAACTTCTTCCTTGAATCAACTAATGGTACCAAAGGCTATAGGATTCTAAAATAATAAAGATTAAAACCACGGTTGTCTCTAGGCGACCTAGTGGCTTTGTTGGATATTTTCAAATCAGCACGCTCTCAACCAACGGTTCAAGGAGGAAGTAGTGATTTCGATGCTCAAGGGCGAACGCAATCAAACGATAGCCCGAATCGTCTTTGCTTGGTGGGTTATCTTTTCACAGACGAACTACATGAGTCATTCGAACTCAGCCTATGAAATCTTTATATTACTCTCAAGCGTCACCGCAGGAGCTGCCCTGCTATTGTTATCCGGGGTAAGAGGTGAGCTCGATCTAGATCTTTATAACTTCATCCTACTCGCATCAACCTTTATCATGATTTCGAGCTACGTGATCTACACCTTGGTCCTACTTGGATTAGTCGTCCTACGCGACATCTCCATTCCGGGCGGTATCCTAGATATCTTTCACGTAATCGTCCTAGTCGGCGCAGGTATTGCTATCTCTGGTAAAAGATTTAGAGAAGATGGCACCTATTGGCGAACAATTGCACTTATAGGCAATCGTAGCCAATAACGATCGCCTTGTCGATTACCTAAAGATAAAGGCGATGAACACACCAAAAGATGCCAGCCATAGTAGCATTTAGAGCTTCGAATATGTCCAGACTCCCTAATCCTTGCTAGCTACTCCAGACTAAAATAGTCCCCCAAATACAGTCCTATCAAAGAACAGCATCCTTTGGAAGCCACGAGATAGTTCCTCATCGTTTGATCAAAGCTCTCGCCTCATTTACCGTTTGGATTACTAAAACAACCACAACCGTAAAACAACCACAACCGCTCTAGGCGCGTCAGATTATCGGGTAGCCCAAAAGAAAAACCAATTGATGGGTCACTTTGAATTACAAATTTCAGCTATTACTCAATGAACTACCTCGCAATGGGAGTAAAATTTAGTCAAAATTCAATTGCTAAAGCTTTCCCGACTGCTGCCCAAGGGCCTCTAGCGCCATATCATATTGCGCTTGAAGATCATTCCTAAGTCTGTCTGTCAAGACACGAATACGAGATCGAGCTATGCGCTTTTGATCAGGGTCGCCCTCGACTCCATCTAAAATTGCTGGCCCAATAGACATGATGCACTTCACGGGACGAGGAAACTTGGCACCCTTAGACATTGCACCCTCACTGCCTGCAATTCCAATTGGGATAACTGGAACTCGGGCCTTAAGTGCAATATAGGCTGCTCCATCGAGCAGGTCGGTAACGATTGGCCCGTGGCGTCTAGTTCCTTCGGGAAATAAAACTAGCGACTGTCCAGCTTGTAATATCCGAATACTAGCCTCAACGGCATTGCGATCAGGAGTACCGCGACTGACTGGAATCCCTCCCATACTTCCCATCACCTTTGCTAGAAAAGGATACTTCCACAGTTCCTCCTTGCCCATATAGCGAAGACGCCTTCGCGTCAATGATGCCATCAAAATTGTGTCGAGATAGCTACGATGCGTTGGCGCTATTATGTAGGGTGGTTCTGGGAGTGGAAGATCACCTTTGATCTCTAATCGAAAGTAAAGACGATTGACGACATTCAAAATTGAGGTCGCTGTTGCATACAGACCGCTATCAACTGCACTCGTATGAAGTCGAACTTCAAAGTCGCCAACCTTCATCAAATCATCCAAAAGACAACCTCCCTAGATATGGGCAAATTTCCCAAACCTAGCAACACTCTAGCGCATGACCAGCACGTCATGGATGCGCACGAAGCTTATAAACAAAATCCGACAAGGGGCCGTTATCTAAACGAAACGGTTCCCATAGAGTGTGACCAATTCATCCAAAAGATCATCGATAGTTCGATTAGATGTATCGATCTCAATTGCATCGTCTCCAATAGCTAGGGGACTATGAACTCTCTTCGAATCGCGCAAATCGCGCTTGGAAAGCTGTTCAGAGGTTACCTCTCGTCGCCTCGCGAGGCGGACCTCCGGGTTAGCCACTAGAAACACCTTGAATTTAGCCTTTGGAAGCACTTTGGTCCCAATATCTCGACCCTCTAGAACGGCCCCTCCATGACTTTGAGCGTAATCTGTCTGCCATCTACTCAAAAACTCCCGAACGCAAGGATGTACTGCTATCTGGCTTGCGGCCTCGGCTACTTCAGGGGTGCGAATGGCTCCAGAGACATCGGACCCATTTAGAAACATCCTGCCATCGACGTAAGAAAGTACCACCGATTTAGCGAGTTCACAGACGGCGGCCCCATCATCTAAGTCCAGCCCATTTTGAATCGCCAAAAGGCCAATTGAGCGATAAGTTGCACCAGTATCCAAAAATGCGAGACCCACCTTTTGGGCGATCAATCGAGCTAAAGTGGACTTACCTGTACCCGCCATTCCATCAATCGCTATCGATCTTTCATGCCAGTCCTCAACATTTTCCACAATACGAAACTATTCGCTCATGAGGAAAATACCTCTGATTTTTGATGGAAACAGGCGACCTTGACGGACCTAAGGTAAAACCACACAATCCCTTTGGACAGATAGAGCCAAGATGATGCCAATCTTCAAAAACAAACTATTCAGAAAGAACTCAGAAAACTCGATCGATTCCTGAAGAATTCGGGCTAAGAATATTGGTGTGGCAAAATCAAAATTTCCAAAAGACAGAGGCCTTACCGCAAGAATGGGATTGACTGTATTCCTTCTCGGGTTGGTTTACGTAATTTTTATCGCAGTGCTTTTAATGCTCAAGCTCTCACTCTCGCTTATAGCAGTCGTTGCCTTCGGGATTCTCTTCGTGCAGTACTTCTTTTCCGACAAGATTGCTTTAGCATCTATGAAAGGAAAGATAGTAACCAGGGAAGAAGAGCCTCAGTTGCACGCGTTAGTGGATCGCCTATGCGCGTTGGCCAATATGCCAAAGCCTAAAGTTGCAGTCGCTCGAAATGATATGCCAAATGCATTCGCCACCGGTCGCAACCCATCAAATTCAGTGGTGTGCGCAACTACTGGCCTCATGAGGAGATTAAACGAGCAGGAACTAGAGGCCGTGCTTGCTCATGAACTCTCGCATGTAGCCCACCGCGACGTCGCAGTCATGACCATTGCATCATTTTTGGGCATGGTAGCTGGTTTTCTTACTCGAATCGAACTCTGGACCGGTGGAGGTATAGGCGGAGGTGGCAACAGAAGGGGTAACGGAAACAATAACCAGGGAAATGCTGGAATGTTGATTCTGGTTGTCTCGGTAGTCGTCTATGCCGTTAGCTTTCTAATCACTCGGGCACTTTCTAGATACCGCGAACTCTCTGCAGATCGATCAGGAGCGATCCTGATCGGGCGCCCCTCAAATCTCAAGTCAGCACTGATCAAGATCACAGGAGAGATGGGCCGAATTCCAACTCGAGACCTAAGACGCGCCTCTGCCTTCAACTCCTTTTATTTCGCTCCAGCGATTAGCCCTAATAGCATGAGCGGACTTTTCTCAACGCATCCGAGTCTAGAAAAGAGAATCGCTCAGTTGGACAAACTCGAACGCGATCTGATGCAATAGTTTTTCATTTTATAACTGCGTGGCAAGCAACTTTTGGAGCAAGGTTACATTGTCACCTTGCAAAACGCCGTCACCTCCAAATAGGTTAAAGCTGGCGTGATTTTTGGGATCAAAGGCTTCAAAGAGCCACTTGAACTTCGAACGCCATAATTTTTGATAATCGAGATTATGGCAAATCAGATTGGATAAACGCTAGCTCGAATTAGGTGAAAAGTCATCCGATCCTTGAAAATCTTTCCAAGTAGAGCCACAAAGTAGGCCCCAGATCGATGAAATAGGGATCGAAGAAATAGCGGGTTTACTTGGACCCATAGACAACCACAAACCAGCCGCACATCCGACTGCTTTGACACCTAGGGGGACCATGGGAAGATGCATCTCTAATCAGTTGGGAAAAACTATCCCATTTTGGCCACTCTTCATTAGAGAATGACATTTGCCCGAATGAAGATAAGGAATAGAATATCGATATAGCATCGGCTCTTTAGAAAGGCACCGGTTTGGGAAAACTTCGCGACATCATACTTGGGCGCACTGCTCCAGCTCAGGCTAACTTAGATAATCTTTTTGCACTTCCTGCGGCAGGGATTACGCTTGAAATTTCAGCTAATTTGATATCCACCAACAAAGCTTCGGTCTGTTTCAAACCAGCATCTGGAAGCGCATTCGCCAACACCACTTTGGACTTTAAAGCGATCCTTGAGATGGAAGATGACGGTCAGAAACCTCCGGTTGAGACAATCGATTCTATGGGCTATAAATGGGTAACGATTGAAGCCGACAACCTTGAAACTCTAACGACCGCAATCCATGCGGTCAATTCCACCTTAGAGTCAAACAACTTTGGGCCACAGCTGCTCTGTTCCGTCTTTGCCTTTACCGATCGCGATAGCGCACAGCGGGTTTATCTCATCTATCTATATAAACGCGGGACCTTCTACCCATTTGCACCACTTAGAGGCGAGCGACGAGACAATGAGCGCGAGCTTTCTCTTCAAGCGATAATCAAAGACGATATCGTCCTAGAAGCCGACCTTGAGAGGTGGTTTCCGATCTGGGACTTACCTCTGTGAGCTAATAGCACCGTTGTAGTTTAATGAGAGAACTAGTTTCAAATCCCCATCTCTTAGAGGTTAAGGTCACAAAACTACAGAGATCATCGATCTTGTCGCCTCGGCGCAATCTAATATGTGATTTCTTTTATTTGTATCCATAGTTGGAGATGGAACCCACGCAGTATCGCATAAAAAATTTAAAAAGGATACTCCGCTAAAGGCCAAATGGAGCCAATCGCTAAAACTTGTCAAAAGAGCAACGTAATGTCGCCTATCGCACTTCGATCTCAAAGCCACAAGATCTAAAGACCGAAACAAAGGTAGGGAAAGAGGTCTCAACCGATTCAAAACCCTCAATGTAAGTCTCCCCTTGAGTTAGGGCACCTAAAATAGCGCCAGACATCGCTATCCGATGGTCATAGTGACTTACAACGATACGTGGCTCTTGAACGAATCCATTGCTTTCTAAGACGCCTTTGGATGGATCATGGCCAATGCCATCGACATAAAACCCTCCATCTAACTCACCAGTATCTACCCCAAAAGAGGCGAGCATGTCGCAGGTGGTGGCTATTCGATCGCTCTCTTTATGTCGCAACTCCCCAACACCTAAAAACTCAGTTCTCCCGCGCGCCATGGCCGCAGCTACACCAAGAATGGGAACCTCATCGATAAGGTCGGGGGTGCCATCTGGCCCAACTACTACTCCACTCAATTCACTAGGATAAGATTTAATATCACCCAAACCATTGCCCTTATCGCTAAGGTCAATCCGCCCACCCATAGAGATCAGAGTCTTTAAAAATCCATCGCGTTGCGGTCCCAAATATACGTCCGTAACCTCTATTGAGCATTGACCTATCAGTCCCAATACAACAAAAAAGGCAGCCGAAGAGGGATCACCTGGAACCTTGATGTCGATTGGGCGCAATTTAGATGGCTCAATCGAGATTTTATTTGCAGTTGGGGTCCTGGTCACTTCTAGATTTGCGCCAAATTGGCTGAGCATCTCTTCAGTATGGGCCCGTGTTGGAACCGTCTCTACCAAAGTGGTAGTCCCCGAAGAGTTCAATCCTGCAAATAAGATGGCAGACTTTACCTGAGCCGAAGCCACTGGCATCTCATAGTCAATACCGTGCAACTTAGTGCCAACTATTCCAAGAGGTGCAAGGGTTGAATAACCTCTACCAATAATCTTCGCCCCCATCTTTGTCAAAGGGTCGATCACGCGACCCATGGGACGCTTTCCAATCGAAGAATCACCCTTCAAAAAGAATGTATTACCCTCACTGCCCGCAAGAACTCCAGATATTAGGCGGATCAGTGTACCCGAATTGCCAACATCTAAGAAGTCATTGGGCTCAGATATATCAAAGCCAACCCCCCTAAGGATAATTCTGGAACCTTCTTGAGAGATATGAACGCCTAGGGTTTCGACAATATCCTTAGTTGCGAGGACATCGAGAGCACTAGATAGGCCATCTACTGAGTACGTCTCGCTCGCCAAGAGAGAGAGTAAAAGACTTCTATGTGAGATCGATTTGTCTCCAGGAACCGACACCGAGGCCTCGTTGCCAATCCCACCTCGTACAACAGCCTTCATAGGGACATCTCCTGACAAAAATTTATAAGTTATAAAAATCGATAGTGGCTCAATCTGGCCAAAAAACTAGCAAAACAGCACGTCAAATCCACGACCATATGGCTAATGGCAAAGCAAAAGTTATCTTCAATCGTTTCCAGAAGGAGGAAAGTAGACTACGAAGTAGCGACCCCGGATTCACCCTAGCTAGAAATTAAAGCCCAAAGGCTCATGATCTCTAGGCTGGAAGATCGTCGCGCAACCCTTTCGCGCCCCAAAGGTAGACATGTCGGAGCTCGTCTCGAGCCTTCGTAGTTTCAATATGGGCCATGACCCGAATGCAAAGGGGTGTTCCGCCATCAATCGAAAGTTCCTGAGCACACATTAGTGGCACGTCGCCATAGCCAAGCTCTCGCGCTGCAGCCGCTGGAAATGCGCCGTGTACGTCGGGAGTTCCAGTAAAGAGTATCGAAATCAACTGGTCCTTATCAACCTCATTGCGCAAAAACATCTCTCCCAATAACTCTTTGGTACGAGTGATGATCTCCTCACGGCTATCTCTATCTATTGTTGTTGCTCCACGAAGTGCTCTGACTGACATTCGAAAAATTTTAGTCACTTTCCAACGCAGCCGCCCACAGAGACCGAAGTTCAATCTCCTCCAATTTGCGAAAATCGCCCGGAATGAGTTTGGAGTCCGACAACGGACCAATGCGGGTGCGGATCAATCTCTCGACATCGTACCCCAAGACGGCTAGCATTCGCCTTATCTGTCTGTTTCGGCCCTCACGAATGGCAATACGGAGCGCACCATTTCCTAGATCATTCACTTGAGCTGGAAGGGTAATACCATCCTCCAATTCGACGCCTTTTCTTAGGCTCACCACATGTTCGCGACGAACCGAACGATCCAATACCACAAGGTATTCCTTTTCGATCTTGTATCTTGGATGTGTCAAGCGGTTGGTAAATTCCCCGTCGTTGGTCAGTATCAATAGCCCTTCGGAATCGGAATCCAAACGGCCAACGGGATAGACAGGCGGAGTCGAGGGCACCAAATCGATCACCACCGGTCGCTCATGAGTATCACGCACCGTGGAAACCACGCCCCTTGGCTTGTGAATCAAATAGTAAACTCTCGACGAATTCACCATAATTGGGACGCCATCAATCATTACAGTATCGCAATCAAGGTCAGCGCGATCTCCCAGACAGGCTACTTCACCATTGACCATGACGCGGCCCGCTACAATCAGTTCTTCGGCGTGACGGCGCGACCCAAGTCCAGCCTGGGAAATCACCTTCTGAAGACGTATGCGGCTACTAGAGTCGTCGATATTGTCCTTTGTAATCCCTAGATCTTTTAGTCCATCCCAAAAGTCTGACAAGTTACGCCTCCTCTCTCAAGGTAACTTCGAAGGCCTCAGCTATCTCAATTGGTGGGGTAAAGTCCGCCAGATGAGGAAGATCGCCCAAAGAGCCCAGACCAATTTTTTCTAAAAACAAGGTTGTCGTTCCAAATAGCACTGCCGATCCCGGACCAGAATCTCTTCCCACGCTAGCTATATAGCCCTTCACCCCCAATAGTCTCATGACTGCATCTGAGTTAACCCCTCGAATTGTGGATACGGCTCCTCGTGAAATGGGTTGCTGATATGCGACTATTGCCAAAGTTTCCAAAGCTGCACCCGAAAGTTTAGACTCATTGACGTCATCAGAGAAGTTCTTCAAATATTCGTTCAAAGTAGGCTTAGTATAAAGACGAAATCCTCCAGCTACCTCAACTAATTCCACGCCGGAAACGCTATCATCATACTTTTGCGTTAGTGTATCGATCGCATCGCGGATCTGGCTGGGGTCATAACGGCTAGCTCGACAGAGCTGATCGACGGTAACTGGTTCAGTTGCCACGAACAATATAGCCTCTACAATCGCGCATAATTCAAATTCCGACAATGTCTATACCTTCGAGGTTCCAGCAAATCTGGAGTGCTATTTAATCGTGAGTTCAACCAGCCAACTTCAAATTCATCATTTTTACATTTGCATGGTCCCGAGAACTCGGGTAATGGTACCACTTATCCTAGTTTGCACCCATCACATCAGACCACTTTGACCCAGAGAACCGCATGGCTAAACCAGTAGTCGAGCCGAAAGCAAAATTGGAGAACTGCTTCCCTCCTGCGATATCTCAATTTTGCCCAATTTGAAGAGCTCCAAAAGCCCAAGAAACATCACTACAATTTCAATTCGATGAGAAGAAAACTCAATCAATTCATCGAAAGGTACCTCTTTTTTGAGGGTCAATCGAGCCAAGATCTTATCTCTAGCTTGGGCTACTGAAACCTTGGGAAGCGGCGTTACATGGATCGGACCAAGACTCTCCTTGGGTTGTCTTGAAACCACTTCTCGATAGACGAGAGCTAGCTTGTCTGGAGAAACCTTACCCAAGGGATCGGCGACCAAGTGAGAGAGCTCGATCCCAAATCCAGCATCTCGAGATCGCCTTCTTCCCCCAACCTCCAAAAGCGACGCAATCACTAAAGAAACATCTCGATAGGTCTTGCATTCAAGCAGACGCGCCAGAAGAAGGTCACGCTCTTCAAAGAAAGCAATCTCTTCTTCATCATCTAAAGCGGTAAGGTTCGGGAATAACCGCCTACATTTAATCTCCAACAAAGTAGCAGCTACCAATAAAAACTCCGTGGCTACTTCAAGGTCTATCGCCTTGCGCCTCTCGATCTCCACAAGGTAGTCGCTCACCAACTTAGAGATAGACAATTGATAGACATCTAGGTCCTGCCCTTGGATCAAAGAGAGCAATAGACCAATGGGTCCCTCATAAATATCCATCTTGACTTCAAAGGACATTTAAACCAACTTCACCCACATCGACCACATCGACCAAAAATTTTGAACAAATCACCAAATGTTTAGACCTCAACGTCACCATTAACACTACCAGGCACCTCTGAAGGCTCCATTAACTGTAGGCAAGATAGTCCAAGCCCAGATCCTACCAAAGACCGATGTTCCCATAAAACCTCCCAATCGTCACGTACAGTCCCAACACATCCGAACAAACTGTGTTCGCTAAAAGAGACACGAAAAACCGAGTCAGCCCAGATAACCATCAAGAGCTATTCTCCATCCCAAGGTAAGATCACTTGTAGCATCTACCTCCCCCATCAAGAGGGCGCTAACTCTTTGTCCATGGATCTGAAAGTTTGAAATCGATAGGGATAAAATGATAACGAAGGCGACCTTTTTCAAGTCCAGCAATAATGGGTAGCCTCCAAAATTAGCCGCTACAGGTAGATCTCATTTCTAATTCGGATAGATATCAAGATGAAAATCAAACACAGACCGAGCTTTGATGTGGCATTATTTTGACAAGTCAATATCTCAAGGAAGACAATGAAAATAGTAAGTCCCATGTCTGGAACGCTAATTACCTTCAGCGTTGCAGTTGGATCATCAATCTCCAAAGGAGACGATGTAGCCATCATCGAATCGATGAAGATGGAGATACCTGTCTCAGCAGAGACTGACGGTGTTGTGGCAAAATTATCCCTAGCCCCGGGTGACTTCGTTGAAGAAGGCCAAACAATAATAGAGCTCGCCTAACTGCGCCCAATTTGACCATTGCGACCTAGTCGCTCAGATAATCGTTCGCTTTCTTCACCAAATTTCGCTAACTCATGGCTGCTACCGTCAAATCGAGGTAGCAGATCACCCAAGTTGACCCTAGGGCTAAATAATTAACAAGTCAGTCACAATAAAAGATGCCTTTGCGTCTATAACGTCATAAGTTATAGATAAAGCTCGCCACCGTTGAAGCTGGTTAATTGCCACCTTTACCTAAATTGTATTAGATCGGCTTGGGCGCTGTAGCTTCGCCAAGCTACCACGTATGTTCTGTTTATTTAGCCGCAACTACGCCAAATCAAGCCAAAAAGCTAAGGAGACAATAATGACAGCTTCGAATCTTTATCTGATCCGCCATGCAAAAGCAGGAGAACGCTTGCACGATTCAAAGGATGATCAAGATCGGAGTCTCTCTGCCAAAGGGAAGTTGCAGGCTGAGATGATCGCTCAACATCTTGGAAATCGACCAATAAATTTTCTGTGGGCATCTCCCTATGCCCGTGCTATCGAGACACTGACGCCTTTGTCCACCGTGTCCCAAAAAAAGATCATGATTGATCGTCGAATCGGAGAAGATGCCTCGATCAAAGAGTTGGATACCTTTATCGAAGAGGTGATCCATCTCGAAGGAGAACACGCGATCTGCAGCCATGGAAACATTATTCCCTTAATCCTACGACTGTTAGAACGCTATAGCCCGGACTCGATCAGATGCGCAAAGGGCTCAATCTACCGCGTCGACTTATCTAAGCTTGAGGTCGAATATCTCGAATTCAAGGTCGTATAGCCTAAAGAACCCCTCGCCAATTAGCCCAAGCACTCTAGTCATAGAACTGATCTAAAATCATCGATAGCGCGCATCAACAAGGTCCGTCACGCCTAAGAGACGAGACAATTGCCATACCGTAAAAAACTCATCACAAAGGAACTTGGAGAGGGTTGATCACCACTAATAATTATTCTTTGTTAGAATCAAGGGTGTTTAAACGGTACGACGAGACTAGTGCGGGGTAGCAATGACGTTCGTAGATAAATATCTGCTGAGCCATTGGGGGTTCGATCCGATATTTTTCATACTCACGGGAATACCTGTGGTCTTGTATGTGATCGGATACCGAAGACTCGAGGCCACAATTGCTCGGGGTTCAAAACGATCGCCCAAACGGCGGCGACTCAATGCGTTGATCTTCGGAAGTGGAATTGCCATCCTGGTTCTGGCTGTAATGTCACCTGTTGACTATTGGTCCGATACTTACTTCTGGGTCCACATGTTCCAGCATGTCATGTTGATGGTCTATGCACCAGCGCTAATAGTGATATCGGCTCCATGGTTAGTTATCTACAGAGGACTCCCTGTCAAATGGCGTCGATCCCTAGGTCGAACATTTCTTGTGAGCGAACAAACCTCAATTTTAAGGTCCATTGGAAACTTCTTCATGAACCCAGTTTTCGGATTCTTGTTTTTCAACGTCGACATGTACTTTTGGCACTTTCCAGCCGTACTTGACCTGGCGGAACGAAACCAGGTGGTCCACAACTTTATGCACTTTTTCTTTGTGGTCTCAGGAATGCTTCTTTGGATCCATTTAGTAGATTCCCATCCAATTCGACCTCGCATCTACCCCGAGATCAAGCGGATTGTCCCGATATTCTTCACAACGGTCCTCTCTTGGATCCTGGCCATGATAATGGGCTTCGCATCAGTTCCCTTCTACAGTGTCTACCTACATATACCAGGAAAGACCCTTTCGGGAATGGCCGATCAAGAACTTGGCTCTGCAGTTCTATGGGTCCTGTGCATGGAGCCATTTACCTACGCTGCGATCTACAACATTCGAAAGTGGATGTCTAGAGAGGCAGACTTTGACTACGAACTAGAAAAACTTACGACAAAGTCATCAAACAACAAGGTCAAGAAGAGGATACCCGGCCTCTCATAGAGTGTCATTATCGAAACTTGTTCTACGTCTAACAGCCAACTCGTGGCCGTTTTACCCAGAGGGGACTCCCCACTACTAGATAGCATGGGGTGCAAGGTTGAAACGAGAAAATGCTCAACCATATCGACTTTACCCATAGATAAGCATAAAGTTTGCAAAAAGTCAGACGTAGCAATCAATTTCGACCATCATCATTGAAGACCCATTTATGTTCGCTATAAATGCTCGATGCTTCGTTGAAGTGCATATTTTGCGCAGTTCCAAAGAATGTTAGTCCAACAAAGAATTAGACGGTTCAAAGATTTTGGCGGGATGGACCGAAGATTAAAGAAAGGTCAGGTCGACCCATCAACTCATATCTTGGCTACATCTCTTTCAGTTACGATTCTTAAATCTATCCAAAACGTCAAATCTTCTGGGAAAACTGCATCTAGTCAATCCGCGCCTTCGCGAACTGGAAAAGCTCGACCCAGAGGCGCTGTTTATGCGCTGGCTTGTATATATTTCGCCTTAGTCTTTGCGAACATCAACTCCCCATCGAATCCACCCAAGTGACACTCTTGAATCCTAAAGTGCCCACCAACCACATTTATCCGAGCAATGCTTTTTATGTTCTTATGTTCAATCTATTACCAAATCCATAAATCTCACCAGCCATAAATCTCACCAGAAAATCGCCCCTGCGACAAATACAAATTTATTTCGGTTCCCATCAAACCTTTGATCCACTCAAAGAAGCCCTAAACATAAATCAAAAAAGAACAGACATGGCGCCAACTCCCACAAAGCACTAGGCAGATCGGCCATGAAGCCTCCTTGGAAATCCCAATCTGACTAATTACCCTGGCCAACAAACCTTGATTGTGAATAGCACGACAAATGGTCAGATCAGATCTGTTCCAATTTGAAATCCCCAATAACACACCCAAAACTATCAGATAACAAAGGGTAACCAGGTAACTTGACGATCAGCCTCGATGAATCTTCTCGTCTCGAACTAGTGCGCTAATGACTTGCGCAATAGTTGAACTTGCCTCATTGACGCAAAAATTTACAACCATATTCATGTCAAAGGAGTCATCGGCGAAGTCCGAGATTACGCGAATAGCACCCCAGGGCACCCCTGCTGCAAGCGCCACCTGAGCAAGAGCAGCGCTTTCCATATCAACGCAGATCGCATCGGGGAAATTTTTCTTTATTGCAATCTTTTGCGCTTTTGTGCCTATTATCGCATCTCCGGAAGCCACTTCGCCTATCACACATTTAATCGATCGCGAGATTGCACCCGATCCAAAAGACGATTCGCTACCTACATTAGAAAGGCAATATCTATTGGCTATCTCCACCTCAAGCGCCAAAATCCCTGGATCGGCAGAGATTAGATGACAACTTGCTCCCGGAAGAATGCCAGGCGAATTCAGAATGGGACGAAGGTCAAAGTCATGGTGAAAGGCGCCACTTGCAAGCACTATGTCACCGATGTTTAACCGATCATCCAAAGATCCCGCTAATCCGGAGATTAAAAGTGCACTTACGGTGTACCTCTCTACCAGGGAGGCTGCGGCCATCGCAGCGTTAACTTTACCCATCCCCGAATAAGCCATCACAACGATTGAATCCCCGATTTGACTTTGAGACATTGGAACGAGCCCCTCAGTGATTTCAAAACCCTGGAAATGACGATTACGGAGCTCAAGGAGTTCCTCTTCCATAGCCACAACAAGTCCTATAACTTTGGACTTTTCCTTTGACACCGCAAAGCTCCTTATCTCAACCAATAGCAAAGCTAGCAAATCAATAAATTGCCAATGGCCATTGTAACCCTGATCGAGAAAGTAACTCGGCTCACAGAGACCATATGGGAGAAAGCCATGTCCCATTTGAAAAAAGAGGCTAGACACTGGGCTACTTCTACAGCGTTTAACTTTGAGGAGCTTGATGAAGATATCTCTCGAGCGGTTAGAATCTTGGCTTGATGAGGGTACTTTCAGGAATTCAACCAACGGGACAAGCACATATCGGTAACTACTTTGGAGCAATAAAGTCCTGGGTCGCCCAACAAGAGCTCCAAGACTCCTATTTCACAGTCGTAGATCTTCACGCCATAACGATAGAGCACGATCCGAAAGAACTCTATTTGGGCACATTGGAACTATTTGCAACTCTTTTGGCCGCCGGTCTTGACCAGGATAAATGCACAATCTTCGTCCAGAGCCACGTAGCAGCACATGCAAATTTAGCCTGGCTAATGGAGTGCACTGTCAGCATGGGCGAGCTTAACCGAATGACCCAATTCAAAGACAAGGGCCGTGGAAGCGAGAGTGTTAGGGCCGGTCTCTTTACTTATCCTGCGCTTATGGCAGCAGACGTCCTATTGTATCAAGCAGATAAAGTACCAGTTGGAGACGATCAAAAGCAACATCTAGAACTCACTAGAGACCTAGCGATGCGCTTCAACCGACTATACGGCGAGGTGTTCACGGTACCGGAACCATCGATTCCTACAATCGGTGCCCGAATAATGGATCTTTCAAATCCAACAAAAAAGATGTCTAAGTCCTCCTCCTCCCCTGCGGGTATAATCTATCTGCTTGAACCAGCTGATCAAATCAAAAAGAAGATCTCAAAGGCCGTAACCGATACCGACAATTGCGTGGAGTATGACCCTCAAAACCGTTCGGGAATCTCCAACCTCTTAGAGATATTTGGTGTAGCGACCGGCAAAGATCCAAGATCGATTGCTCAATCTTATTCGAGCTATGGAGCGCTCAAAAACGATCTAACGGAAGTGCTCGTTACAAATCTGGCACCGATAAGAGACAGATTAAATAACTTACTAGATGACAAAGCTGAACTAGCAAGATTAATGCGTATGGGCGCCGAAAAGGCTGAAATTACAGCCAACGAGACCCTACGAAGAGCACAAGACGCGGTCGGGTTTGTTCCTAGAAGTCAATAGAGACGATCAGGCTTTACCTTGACATTTCATAAACCTTTAACCTAATATCAAAACCTCAAGTTGTAGTTACCCTAAAGAGCAACTTAGGAGACTTCGATAGCCGTGCACCAGGGGCGATTCTACGGGCAAACTACTTATATATAAGGAATCTTGTAGGTTATTCACTTAGGCAAGTACCAGAGCTAATCGGCCTTACTAATCGGCCTTACAAAGAATAGCCGTAATGCCAGATTTTGCGTTGTTGTACTGAACAACTAGATAGATCAAAGAACCCAAAATGAACGAACACCTATAAATTGAAGTAAATAAAAAATGCACACTCCCGCGACCTTGGCGCCTGAAAGTTATGGCTAGAGGAGCAAAGTTATTGCATCTAGTTCATCAATTTCAATAACTTTCACAAATAAGATTCAATTTCAATAACTTTAATAGAAGAATCACTCCGACCGAGTTCAGATTTTAAGTAAGATAATGAGCTGTATAGATTCATGCAAGCAAGTTGCGGGGTGATTTCCTTCCGATATGGACATAGTGAGCCGGCTTTCCTTACCAAAGGGTTACATCGGATTAGTAGAATCGTTTTCACACAAGAATGAATTGCATTTACTCGCGAACAAAAAATCGCTGACGGCATTTATTGTCACTAATTGTGCAAAATACCCTTACAGTCACAAACTAGTGCTATGATAAGTCACATAAAGTAGTTGGTCCACCACCCGCCCAGAGAATGCGGCTACACCAGAAAAAAGGAGCGCGAGCCAAATAAATGCTTACATCAAATCGCGTTCCTATCGAACATCTCGATCGAGCTATTACCGAATTCATCTTTGCTTCAAAGGCAACCTTCGTCGTAGCAATCACCTTCAATGATGCTAACTCGATTATGGGACTTGTCGCCAAGAGAGCTTCGAAGACAAAGAACGAGACAATCACTCTTGAATTAGGCTCAACGGATTGGATGAAGTCCAAGGAAGTCATTCGCCACGTTAAAATGGCATTACCTTCGCATAAGCCACGTAGAGTCAAGATGACGACGCCTCTCAAGGAAGAACTGAGCCACTTCATCCCCGCAATTTTGACTCTAAACGACCACTCCTGGCAACTCATAGTCCCTATCTACAAGTCAAATCTTGCCTTAATTCTCATCGATGCCAAGGAGTGGAATACTCCATCAATCGCTGAATTATCCAGGCTCATCCCTAAAGACGTAACGGCATCCTTTGACCCAACCTCAGACGAAGCCTTAGACAGACTTATCCTTGAACTCTCCAGCGCCGCAGCTACCGCGGATTCTTGGGTTACAGGGTTACGCAGCCTCTGTAGTTGTCTTGCAATACATCTAGGATTTTCTAATTCCACCTTATATGCGCTTGATCAAGGTCGACTAGTCCCAGTTGTAGCTTGCTCGAACGGGGAGGTAGTAAACTTCAATAGCTCCTATCCAACCAAAAAGACTCTAAGCGCACTTTCCAGCCTCTCTGATAGAGCATTTGAGTTACGGACACCTATTGACTTCGACTCAAACTATATCGATGCGATGCACTTTAAAGATTCGCGCTCCAACGCTGATCGAAGTCGCCATGGAATAGTCGTCCCACTTCGTCGCGGTGAGAGTAAATTGGGCGTAATCGTCCTTGAGAAACCGATAAACAGCAGCTGGAATAACCTCGTGGATTCCCCAAGTGTTACCCTTTTGCTGGCACATCTCGCGCTTTTATTTACTCAATTTCAAGAAGACCAGCAAAAAGAGCTCCGCCTTAGAGCAACCGATGGACTTGCACCCATGTTGGACGCCGCCACGCAGATTATCACCCGTGATGAAATGGCAAAGTTTCTTGCACGATCCCTCTCATTAACCCTTGGATCCGAATCCGCTCTATTTGTTCTATTTGAAAATCAAAGCAAGATCTCCGTCATTGCAAGCTTTGGATGTGACGAAAACAAAACGGAGCAAATTCGCAGTAATTGGATCGGAGTCGAAGCTTCCTACCTTCCTTTTTATCGCACTATTGCGGCTTCCCATGAGCCACTACTCATCGAATACACCGATTCCAGCTTCTACACAAACGAGATAGTAGATCTAGTCCAACAAAAGCCATATGCGATAGTCCCAATCTCCACTTCGGATGGCCTAATAGGTTTTGGAGCATCAACGATCTCAAAAGACAGGAAATTCTGGAGTTCTCAAGAGAAATCAATCGCACTGGATTGGAGTATTTCAGCAACACTGGTCGCCGATAACGTCGGCCTCCGCCTTTCTGAACAAAGGAGCCTCGAGAAATTTCGCGAGATGGCTTTCAAGGACTCCCTAACCGGCCTTCCAAATCGCGAATTATTCAACGATCGACTCGGCGTCGCCCTGGGGAAAGCACAGCGAACCAATGCGCGGACCGCAGTAATCTTCATCGACATCGACCTATTCAAGCATATTAACGACACCTACGGCCACCAAACAGGCGACCAAGTTCTAGTACAAATTGCCCGACGCCTCCTTGGGGTATTTAGGGATACGGATACTGTGGCACGCCTATCTGGAGACGAATTCGTAGTTCTTGTAGAAAATGCCCCTGAACGGGACGAATTGATCGAAATTGCTACCCGCGCCTTCAATAGACTCAATGACCTCTATTCAATCGGCCAACTCGAGTTAAATGTCTCGATATCCATGGGCATCGCACTCGGCGCGGCTGGCATAAGTGGCCTAGATCTTCTGGCGAATGCTGACAAGTCGATGTATCGATCCAAAGAGCGTGGTCGGGCGCGACTCTCATTTCACGATAATCGAGAACAATTTGGTGAAATCGACCTTCGCGAGACCTTTGAATTTTCAAAAAGAAAGATCGAAGACCAGGCAACAAATAAGTTGAGATCTGACCTAGTGCCCACTCTCTACCTACGCTTTAGTGCCGACTATGTGGAAATGGCAAAGTTGCGCCATGCCATAGAGTCGCTAACCGGCAGTCCTGCGCCACATTCATATGATCGCCGGATTCCAAACGACCTACAACCGACCACCTTTCTAGCAAGCCAAATAGGTGACGTACGACCTGAACTTGTCGCCTTTAGACCTGGCCTCGATGTGGCAAACTCCAACGATGGACACCACCTCTCTGTTCTTAGAAAATTGACAGAGATGGGTCCAACTTCCGAGATCTTCTCGTCGTCAATGACATATAGAGGAGCAAAGGTCTTAGTCGAATTGGGGCCGATCAGCGTGCAAGGGGTCGGAGACCTGGCATATTCTGTCGCTAACTTTGCCCGAACCTTTGAACGACATAGAAGGCTCGTCCTCTCAATCACCTCAGGAGAACTAGCAAAAGATCCAGACCTCCTCACCGCACTTTCGGCATTAGCAATTAGATTTCGATGCGAGCTAATGATCTCTTCGGTAGAGAATCGAGAACTACGCTTCCATGACATCTGCATGCCAATGGTAACATATCTCGCAATCAGCGCCAATGAAGCAGTTAGCGACGCTAACCGCGCAATTCCGAATTCCCTCTCTTCTCTCCTGGCAATTGCACATGACCGAGGAATTCGAATCGTAGCGCAACATCTAAATGACGAGCACAACGTGGATCCTCTTGTAATGGCCGGTGTTACAGTCATCTCAGGAGATGTAGTGAGCTTTGCCACCTCCAGAGATCCACATCCAAGACATCCCTTTGGCAATAGCATCTCTTTCGGCTACTAAGTAGCCCCATTAGACCCCTTCCAGGGGGCCAAAAAGCTATAACTGGCAGCATTTGAAGGATCATAAGTCAATTGATGTCGAAAACATCCCCCAAGCCGGCATAAACTAGACAACTGTGCGTTCGCTTCTAAATAAAAAAGAAAAGCTACTTGGCTTCGCCATAGCAATCTATGCAATAGTCGTCTATTTGATCTTGTGGATACCCCACCTTCACGATAAGGTCGTCAAAGGTCAATCATCTCCATACATATACGCGATTGAAGGTGTTGCGATTGCCCTCTTCTTTGCGCTTACAGTCTTTGTAGGCAAACGAATTTGGGTCGGGTTCGCAGGACTAGCACTCTCACTTGGACCTCTTGGCAAATATGTCGTTTTGATGATGCCTGCTGTTATCTTCGCGGCCTTTTCTGGCTTTAGATTTGTCATGCAACCCAAGAAGGATCGGATCAAAGCTAACGCAGAGGCGAAGCAGTCAGCAAAGGCCACATCGACTCAAAATCAAATTCAATTCGAATCACGACGCATTACACCACCAAAGCCCCGCAAAAAGAGACAACCAACTCCAGCACCTAGCAGTCAACTCTACGGAAGCTTGGGCCGATTGGGACCCAAGGGTGGTGCATCTTCAGAACATGATAACAAAAAATAGTTCCCACGGCCGAACTAATAGTGAACGTAGTAATTATTTGGGTTTAATCGTCAATCAAGGTGTGACTATGCAGTCCAAGCCCAAAACAAGCGAGTTCATTGCAGAAACGGTGAAAAATTGATATCTCAAACACTCGAAGGCAAAACATTCTTTGTGACCGGAGCAACCGGTTTTCTAGGAACTGCCCTAGCGGAACGAATCCTAAATGTTATTCCCGACGCAAAGCTGATCCTTTTGATTAGGGCGGGCCGTCGTGCATCTCCGATAGAGCGTGCCAAGCGAGAGATCATTAAAAATGATGCATTCAACCTCATGCGCGAACGCTTTGGCGATGACTTCGACCGTTACATAAATTCACATCTAAGTGCTGTCCCAGGCGATGTATCAAAGCCCCTTCTGGGCCTAGACGACTCTGGTCTTGACGCTCTTGCAAGTGCTGACATCGTGGTACACTCTGCAGCTACCGTTAGTTTCGACTCACCATTGACACAAGCGGTATCAGTAAACCTTCTTGGACCAACAAATGTCGGTGATGCAATCAAAGCGGCTGCCCAAAGAGCCGGGAAAGCCCCTACCGACACCCACTTTATTACAGTTTCAACCGCCTACGTGGCTGGCTATCGCAGAGGGTTAGCACCCGAAAAGCTTCTTCGAAATACCCCGTTCTCGCCGATGCCTGACTTTAAAACTGAAGTTAACGTAGCCTCTCAATTACGTGACGAGGTCGAACGAGACTCCCGAGTCCCAGAGCGCCTCGAGGACTTCAAAAAGAGCGCCCGTAAAGAACTAGGGGCGGTTGGTGGACCGCTTTTAGCTCAAAAACTCGAAAAGATTCGCGACGAATGGGTTAATGATCGTCTGGTTGAACTAGGAATTGCTAGAGCTCAGTCGCTTGGATGGCCCGATGCCTACACCTACACAAAGGCATTAGGCGAAGAGGCACTGGTCTCCAACCACTCCGACCTTGCCATCTCTGTCGTTCGACCTTCTATTATTGAATCTTCAATGATCCACCCATTTCCGGGGTGGATAAAGGGCTTTCGAATGGCAGAGCCTATCATCATCTCCTACGCTAGAGGTCTCCTCAAGGAGTTCCCCGGAGTACCTGAAGGCATAATCGACGTAATTCCCGTCGACTTTGTAACTGGTACCATCCTTGCTGTAGCTGCGGAAGATAAGCCAAAACCTTCGACAAATATTCCTGTCTATCAGGTTGCCTCGGGCTCTGCTAATCCTCTACGCTATAAGGTCCTTGTCGACCTAGTGCGAGAGTGGTTCCTAGAACACCCACTTTATGATTCACAGGGACAACCTATCCTGGTACCAGAGTGGAACTTCCCCGGCCGAGGTCGGGTCCAAAAACAACTCGCAAGGTTAGCTACCAATTTAGAATTCGCTGATTCGATAATTTCACATCTCCCCCTCAGAGGGGAACGAGCCGAACTCGTAACAGACTTAGAGGAGAAGAAGGAGGCTATAAATAGAGCCCTTTCATACGTCAAGCTCTATGGCTCCTACGCGGAGACCGAAGCTATCTTTGACGTAAAGAACCTCCTTGCGCTTTGGAATAAGCAAAGCGCCTCAGATCAATTAGATTTTGCATTCGATCCGCGACTGATCAATTGGGACTCTTTTGTAACAGAGATTCATCTACCTTCAGTAGTCAAACACGCAAGAGTAAAGACGACCCCAGATCGCAAGTCCACTAGCGCTCGAGTGGATCGTACCACCTCATCCATATTGAACGATGAATTCAAAGTGGCAGCTTTTGACCTAGAGAACACAGTTATAGCATCCAATGTCGTCGATGCATATGCCTGGTTTGCAACAAAAGATCTCCCTCTTGGTAAGAAAGCACTTTTTTCGCTCGCGCTAATGGCTGAAGGACCGTCGCTGATAGCCTCTGATCGAAGTGATAGAGGTGACTTTCTACGCAACTTCTATCGACGCTATTCAAAGGCAGAAGCGGCTCATCTCAGTGAAGACGCCAACGAACTCTTCAACTCCTACCTCCTAAAGAAAGCATTTCCTCGGGCTATCGAACGGATTCGCCATCACCGCAGATTGGGTCACAAGACGATACTGATAACGGGAGCACTCGACTTTGTCATAGCACCATTAGCGCCACTCTTTGACGACATCGTCGCATGTACCATGACGACCGATAGCCGTGGACGCCTTACCGGAAACTTAGATCAAACCCCACCTACCGGGGAAGCGCGAGCCATTCTGCTCGGAGACTTTGCCGATAAATACGAGGTATCCCTCTCCAAATGCGTTGCATATGCGGACTCGTCATCCGATCTTCCAATGCTGGAGGCTGTTGGCTTCCCGGTGGCTGTAAATCCAGAACCGCGCCTACTAGCGATGGCAAAAAGACGGGGTTGGACGATAGAAAATTGGGAACGGCAACCAGGACATTCAAAACTACTCCTCCCGATTGGTAAAGCACGATGAAAGCTTTAGTATTCTCAAGATCTCCAACGAGGTACGCGGCGACGCGGACTCTTAGCGTGGTTAGTTCGCGTTTCAATGCGTCGGTCTCTCCCTTAGACTTCACAACTAACTTCGAACTACCAAATAGGAACCTTCCTTATCAACAATGCAAGGTACTTTTGAGCGGAATCTGTGGCTCTGACATATCCATGCTGGACTCATCTTCTTCTCGATACTTCGAAGATTTCACCAGCTTTCCTTTTGTCCCCGGCCATGAAATTGTTGCGCTTGCCCCCAATGACGATGGGACTAAAAGGCGAGTGGTAATTGAACCGGGATTAAGTTGCATCGTACGAGAAATCTCGCCCCTCTGTGACTACTGCAGCGTTGGCGCTACCGACAAATGCATAAACACCATCTCCGGATCACTAAATAGTGGAACTCAAACTGGCTACTGCCATTCAACTGGCGGAGGATGGTCTGAGAACTTTATCGCCCACCCGAGCCAAATCCATGACTTGCCAGAGTCGATCTCAAATGAAGCAGCCCTCATGATCGAACCACTTGCATGTGCCATGCATGGAGTTCTGCGAGCTAAGCCCAAGGCCGATTCTGAGGTAGCAGTTATTGGCGCTGGAACCGTCGGTCAGATGACGCTCGCAGCCCTCTTCACCTTGGCGCCTGAGGCCAAGGTAAGTGCCTTAGCCCGCTACTCAAACCAAGCCGAACTAGCTAGTTCGTTCGGTGCCTCGATTTTACGTTCCAACGACGAACTACGTCGAACTGCAAGGCGAAAGTCAAAGGGTATCATGGTTGCCAATAGGGTAATGGGCGGCTTCGATACCACATTTGATTGTGTTGGCACAAATGAAACCTTAAGCCATGCACTCGAAATAACTAGACCTGGTGGCACTGTAATTCTCTCCGGTCTTCCTTCTCCGATGCGAATAGATTTAACTCCGCTTTGGCACAAACAAATCTCTATCGTGGGCACCTACGCATATGGTAGCGAAATCTACGAAGATAAGACGATACGAACATTTGAACTCGCTATTCAAAGAGCCAACTCGCTTGGCTTGGAGCGATTTGTATCGACAATTTATCCCCTCGAAGATTTCGAAGAAGCAATTAATCACGCTAGAAATTCAGGGCGCAGAGGAGCGACCAAGATCGCATTTGACCCTGCATCCAAAGTTTCACACACACCTCGAAAGGCATCCTAATTGAGTCCTAGACCTGGATTTATCCTAAATGTAGACAAGTCGTATCCGGGAACTCTCTTTTGGCACGGCGAAGGCTATCGAATTGAAAAACTTCCCGAAGGTTCATCTGTCATCTATGCACCTGAATCGCTACCATCTTTATCTGACCCTCTCGGGGCCATCGAAGATGCTCTGGACAACCCAGTTGGCGATAGCGATCCGTTGGATACCCTTCTGACCTCAGGGATGCGCTTGACAATCGCCTTTGACGACGTGTCGCTTCCTCTTCCTCAAATGGTCTCACCCGACATTCGCTCCCTAATAATTGAAGCAGTATTAGAGCGTGCGGCTAGAGCAGGCGTCGAGGACGTGGTGCTGATAGCTGCTTTAGCTCTCCATCGCCGAATGACCGAATCCGAACTTCGCCATGCGGTCGGAGATCGAGTTTATGACTCGTTTTACCCACGCGGTCTCCTTTTGCAGCACGACGCCGAAGATCCCAAGGGGCTTAGCTTTATAGGCCTCACGCCACAGGGCGAAGAGGTCGAAATCTCCAAGCGCGCCGCTGAAAGCGACCTGATAGTCTATGTAAATGTCAATTTAGTCTCCATGGATGGCGGCCACAAGAGCGTAGCTACTGGTCTATCTAGCTATCGGAGCCTAAGACATCACCATAACGTAAAGACAATGGTCCACTCTAAGTCATTTATGGATCGTCACAATTCGCAGTTGCACTCGTCCAACTGGAGGATGGGAGCAGTCATAAAAGAGGCAGGCATCAAGATCTTCCAGATCGAAACCACTCTAAATAACGACACCTTTCCAAAGCAATTCGAATTCCTCCAAAAGCGCGAATGGGAGTGGAACCTAAAAGACCGCGCGAAATTCATCACCACATCTAAAGCTCTAGAGGCCACTCCCCCATGGATGGCTCGTAATATCTTTCACTCCATAAGATCTCCCTATGGCCTTACTGGCGTGAACGCAGGTGAGGTAGACGCCGTCCATGAAAAGACGCTTGAGCGGGTCTACAAGCAACAACTGGTTCATGTCTCTGGACAATCCGACATATTGACTATGGGTTTGCCATTCATTGGTCCATACAACGTCAATTCGATCATGAACCCAATTCTGGTCTATTGTTTGGGACTTGGGTATTTCTTTAATATGTACAAAAACAAGCCTCTCGTGCGAAAGGGAGGTGTGTTGATAATGAGCCACCCCACGCGCAACGAATTTGACCCGGTCTTTCACCCTTCCTACATTGACTTTTACGAAAACGTCCTAAGTGAAACCACAGATCCAATTGAGATCGAGGCAAAGTACGAAAAGAGTTACGCTGAGGACCCCTGGTATATCCATCTCTATAGAACAGGTAACGCATACCATGGAGTTCATCCGTTCTATATGTGGTACTGGGGAGCCCACGCACTTGACCACCTCGGAGCAGTGATTATTCTTGGTGGCGACCCTAAGGTTGCAAAGCGACTGGGTTTCATGGCAGCAAGTACCCTTAATGACGCATTAGCAATGGCCTCGGCTTATGTTGGTACTTCTCCGTCGATTACACACTTGCACTCACCTCCTCTGTTGATGGCTCAAGTTGAATAATCTAGAATTCGAAAAGATCTAATACCAAGGACGAGCAATGGCAAAAATGCGTGGACTACTGGGCAAGATAACTATGCCCTTCCCACTTGGTCGGCCCACTTGGCCAGCCAATGTAGAAAGAACAATTCCCAAGTCAAAACTCGGTGCAAACTACGATACAGAATGGGCTAGAAGGTACTCAGTACGTCTTGTACGATCACTGATAACTGACTATGTCACTAAACCCGCGATAAATATAGTTGCCTCCCCAAAAGTGCTCGGTACCGATCGCCTAAAGGGTATCGACGTACCTGTTATCTTTGCCGCTAACCATGCCTCTCACTTAGATACTCCGCTTCTACTCTCGGTGCTTCCAGATGACTTTCGCCACAAGACGGCTGTTGGAGCCGGAGCAGACTACTTCTTTGACCGCAAATACAAGGCAGTCATCTGGTCATTCCTCTTAGGAGCAATTCCTATCGAGAGAACAAGGGTATCGAGAAGATCAACCGATTTAGCCTTAGAGATCCTGCGCGATGACTGGAACCTAATTCTCTTTCCTGAAGGCGGCAGAACCCCTGACGGTTTCGCAAGGGAGTTCAAAGGGGGCGTCGCGCAGCTAGCCCTAAAGACAGGCTCGACCATCGTACCCGTCTTCATAGGTGGCACCTATGAGGTCCTAGGTAAAAATAAAAAAGGCTTTAGCCCCGGTTCTACAGTTGTAAACTTTGGCAGGCCAATAAGTCCTAGCGGTTCAAATCCCCGTGATTTAACCAAAGAGTTACAAAGTGCGGTCAACCGTCTTGGAGATGAGGTCTACAGCGACTACTGGGACGCTGCGCTAAGAAGCGGAGCAAGTTCCACGCCGGACTTAGCCGACAATGGCGATAATTCCTGGATAGCAGAGTGGAATCGTCCCAGGTTTAGCGACACCTTTGAAGATTCAAAGAAAAGTCGTTGGCCAAGATTACCATTTATCGACAAGCCACTCTGATTTAATAGCCTGCTAGAGAAAGACGAGCCGAGCCTTAAGGTCGACGTCGACATATTTATTATCCAATGTACTCCCAGGGAACGGCTTTCTCTCTGTTTAGGTAAGCCCAAATTACACGATGCCAGCTCGTTATTTATAAGGTCAGTTTTAAGGATAAAATCATCTACCCGTCGCTCTTTGGCTGTCTAGCGGTGGTTATCCCATCCACTTATAACCTAACTACCAATCGCTCCAAGGACTAACCCCTGGTTGATCCAAACTCTAGATGCGAGGAGACTTACACTTGGACCTAACGCCTAATAAAACGAGGGACTGAGATAGCCTAAGGCAGTACTAATTGGTTAAAAATTGAAAAATCGGCGCCGAAAGAGCGGCTATGATTGCACTAGACGCAGACCCGAAGGAGCTATAGAATCTGGCTCACTAACCAACTCGGTAACAAATTCCGTTTTATGACCAGGAAAGACGGAGACTGAATAAAGTTTGGCCCCACCGTCTTCATCATAGGTAATCCTCTCACACCAAAGCGCCGGCGAGTCACGCGGTACTCCAAGCAACTTGGCATCGTCATGGTCGATTGCAATGGCCACAATTGTCTGCACCGCCCGACTCAGACGCTTAGCTAGATTACCCCGCTCCCCCAAAAGATCATACAAACTCGCCTCCTCCAGTTCAGGTATCGAAAACTGAGCACCAATTTGCGCCGGAACCCAAACTGTAACCCTAGCAAACGGATTACCATCGGCGAGGTTGATTCTCGTTATGACAAGCAACTCGCCCTCGCCGAGAATCTCCTTCAGCCGGCCCTCGGCGATCTCAACCCGTGCGGAGATAATCTTCCTGCCCGGTTTAACACCTCGTTCAGACATCTGGGCTTCAATGGTAGTGAAGCGCCCTAAGCTCTGACGTACCGGGTCTGAATTCGCGATCCAACCAAAACCCTGTCTTGAGTCAACAAGGCCCTCGCTTCTCAAGACATCGAGAGCTTTTCTTACAGTAATCCGACTAGCCCTATGAGTTCGTGAAAGGGCCGCCTCGCTCGGTAAGACCGAGCCACGACTCACCTGTCCGGACACAATTTGCGTACGGAGGCTGGATGCAATCTCTATATATCTGGGTGTTTTTTTGCTTTCTATATTCCCAAGATACCCAAAGTTGGATACAATTCCAAAACCGAGCCCTCAACAATCATTAAAAGCAAAAAAGTAAAAGCTAGGTTCTAATTTTAGCGTTACAACTTAGGCTAGGTATAAAAAGCGCCTAGGCGAGAGATTCTCTGGTTGGGTAGATTCTCTGGTTGGGTAGATTCTCTGGTCGGTATATATTCGCTCACCGACCTATAAGCAGCCAATCTCCTCTGTAGACATTAGTTAGCTGTTCAACTTCGAGATGCGCCAAAATCGTTTGGCTAATTTCCGAGAGCGCGATCAACTGTTGGCCACTCAACACATTCGCAAAGCAATGACAGACTGCTACGGCGTGGATAGGCTCCGCCATAGTGATTCACTTCAGACCCTCTTCAGTGAGCACCTTAATCGATCCACGCCGATCGGTGCTACATATCCTTGCGAACAACGAGGCCACGCACAGCCATCCAGCTAAGTTGCTGAGAGGTACGACTGCGCTACCAGCCAAGACCGCTGGCGAGATCCATCGAACGCATCTGGTGGTCAGAAGACTTCGAAAACACAGCACTGGTCCTCATCGACCACCACGTCGGCACGATCAGCTGGGCGGGCGAACTCGTGGTCGAAGAGAAGGAGCAGTTTGTTGCTGGCAGCACAGCTCAAGATGTGAGTTACGGTCATCGCACGCTTCGCTGAGGCGGCCGGTATACCTCTTGTCCTCACGAGCAGCCTCGAAACCGAAGCACAAGGACCGCTATTGCCCGAGTTCGAAAAGTTCCTTCCCGAAGAGTTCGTCGCGCGCATCAAGCGAGAGGGTGTCATCAATGCTTGGGAGGACCCGGCTTTCGCCGAGGCAGTGAGAGCCACTGGCAAGACGAACTTGCTGATAGGTGGTTTGACGACCGATGTCTGCTTGGTCCCCCAGCCCTATCGGCGAAAGAAGAGGGCTTCAACGTCGTAGCACTGATGGACACCTCGGCTGCTTGCACCAAAATCGGTGCCCAGAACAGCCGTGACCTCTTACTAGCCACGGAAATCGAGTTGATGACGGTGATACCCATGATCACCTCCATATCCTCAGGAACTACTAGAACCCTGCCTCTGGGGAGCTTTACGCCGCGTCCGGTGAAGAGGGTGTCTATCACGCCTTCGCCCAGGGCGACCTCCGCTAACATCGCCACCGGAACCCTCGTCGTATCTGCGGTGTGAGGGTTCCGGTGGCCCGAGATTCAAGAGGGTACAACTTTGCGTGATTGGCCCAGCGCATCACAAGAGCGAGGCTTCTTCTTGCCTGTAGCTGAAGCCCTGACAGTCGGCGTCGTGTTCGTCGCGGTCTTGCTGATTGGTTATCACTCACCACGCCCGCGCGATGGCCGCGTCGACGTGGTTGGCAGTCCGGCATCCGTTCCGGCGCTAGTTCATCAATGTCAATCAGAGCAAACCGGGGGCTCTCGACCTTGTCCGGGGGCTCTCGAGCGAAATAGGTCTCGAGTCGCTACGCGAGGGACGGATATTCGGCGTCCTCACTCTAAGCAGCAATCCAACTCTCTACGTTGCCGGCGCCAACGGGCTGTCAGTGACATCTGGCCTCGAAACGAACTCTTACACTCGATGATCTCGCAGAGCGCTCCATTGCACACCGTCGACAAGTTGCCCCTACTGCCCAATGACACGTCGGGGCTACCCCTCTTCTATCCAGTCTTTGGCGTTGTAATTGTCAGCTACCTGTTCGGGATCGCGTCGGTGACTACGGGTCGGAGCCTCTCACCGACCGGTCGCTGGGCCCCGGCATCCCCGCTTGCATCGCTACTCGCCGCATTATCAACGTTGATTGCTCGCTTCAGTACTCAAACCATGTACACATTCGGTGATCCCGTCAAACAAGCGGTGCTGTAGACACTCGATGATGGCGTAAGGTTGGGGTAGCTGGCCTATCCTCTGTGGCCTAGGGTGGCTGGACACGGCGCTTTAATTGTGATAGTTATAGTTACGTGGCAAAAACAGTGCGCCAATACGACAACGAGCGGATCGCTTCGCTGGAGGCCGAGAACGTCGTCCTTAGGTCCGAGCGTGACGAGTTGTCTGCCAAAGTGGATGCACTCACAGCCAAGATCGTCGAGCTAACCAAACAGGCTTTCGGGCGTCGCTCCGAACGGGCGAAGATGGCTCAGGATGTGAACGCAGAACCAATAGGCGCCTTGGAAGAAAGTAGCGACCCTGAGCCTGATGAGGTGCCAAGGCGCAAGAGAGGTCAACAACTCGGGCACCGCGGCCATGGTCGACGCAGCTATGACCACCTACCACGCGTACAACAGATCCATGAGCCCGATTCCAAGCTGTTGGTCTGTGGGAGCTGTGGTGCGCCTTATGCGCCTTTCGGAGAGGAACGCTGCGAGGAGATCGACGTCGAGGTGATAGTCCGGGTCATCGACCATATCCGTCCGACGTACCGGAGAGGATGTAACTGCAAGGCGACCAAGGGGGTCGTAGCTGGCGCACCACCAGCGAAGGTAGTTCCAAAAGGTAGGCTGTCGGCTGGGTTCCTCGCCCATATCGTGGTGGCGAAGTTTCTCCTTGGGCTCCCGATCAACCGGGTATGTGCAGC
>NZ_JXYS01000064.1 GCF_000949295.1 Acidithrix ferrooxidans | reverse complement strand
TTGGAGCTAAGTGGGGTCTAGCGTTTCCAAGTTGCTGACTTGTGATCACCAACTAAAAGAAATTTTCAACCAGGTAAGTCGATCCACGAGAAATCGAAATTAATTAGATTTAGGCGACACTGGTGCTAGAAACCACCAATGGAAGAACAGAGCAACGATTTAGCCATTCTCACGCTTACCGTCACCAAAGGTACTATTTATCTCTTCTTGCTAACTAATTTCCCAGTTGATTGAGATTGCCTGCTTTAAAGTCACTCTTTGTGTTTGATTATGCGGTATAGTTACACATAGAATGTTAGTTTAAATGTTGCATAATTGAATCAAACAAGTAAGCACAGGTAAACGCAAGGATAATGAGATGGGTCACAACTTTTATGTCAAAACTTCCTAAATTGCACAGAAAGCCATTTAGCGGTTATTCAAATTCAAAGAAGGTATCTTTTGCAAGATCTACTTTCGGTGTCATCTCATTCGTAAGTAGATCATTTAAGAGAATTGCCCTATCTCTTATCTGTCTAGTAGGTGCTATTGGATTTTCAACGATATCACCAAGTAGTGCCTCTGCTGGTACTACTTCCTCAAATACAATCCTTTATGCGACCGCATTAACAACATTAACAACCGCCTCGAATCCTTGTTCGTTCTCTTCTCCATGTAGCCTTGCAACGGCACTAACCAAGGTAACCGCAGGTGAAACAATCGACCTCGTAACGCCAGGGAGCACCGCTCACTATGACGGTAATTTCACCATCAATACAGCAAATACCTCAAAAACCGCACCAATCACGATACAACCCGCCCCTGGGGTAACAAACCCAACTCTTGATGGACAAGGCAAGGGTACAGTCCTAACTATTGACAGCAACGCCTTCGTGAACCTAAATGGAGTAACGATTACGGGTGGACAAGCAGCAAGCGGCAGCTATGGCCCTCAGGGTCCCGGCGTCCGTGGCGGTAACGGTGGTGGTATTAAATATTCTGGTTCCGGTTCTCTCATAATTACTGACTCGACTATTTCTGGTAACTCTGCTGGCAATGGTGGCAATGGCGCTAGTTTTGGCGGCACTGGCGGTAACGGTGGTGGTATTAGCTATGTCGGTACTGGTTCTCTCACAATTGCTGACTCGACTATTTCTGGTAACTTTGCTGGTAATGGTGGTGAAGGTTACCTAAGTGTAGGGGGCACTGGCGGTAACGGCGGTGGTATTTACTATCATAGTTCCGGTTCTTTCACGATCTCGAATGCCACGATTACGGATAATGCGGCGGGCAACGGTGGTACCGTGCTCTCTCCCGGTCCTTCCGGTGACGGTGGGGGTATCTACAACAATGGTGACACGACCACAATTGCCAATTCGACCATCAGTGGAAACAGTGTCCTTGGCGGCGGCGATTCTGGCCTCGGCAGCGGAATTTACAACGCATCTGGCACGGTAAACCTCGCCGCTGATCTTCTGGCAACTCCCTCGGCCCCCTCGGCTGGCGGTGAGTGCTCAGGGGGTGGATTTATCGATTATGGTTATAACGTCGCAGACGATAACACCTGTGGCCTTACATCGTCCACCAGCCGCCCGACGGCTACGGCAGCGGAACTGCTCGGGGCGTTGCAGAACAACGGCGGATCAACACTAACAATCTTGCCCTTACCTGGTAACCCAGCAATCGGATTGATACCGACTACTGCAACTATTGGTAATACTAAGTTGTCCTTATGTCCAGCAACAGATCAGCGTGGTTTTGCAACCGTATCTGGGGTCAACTGTGATGCTGGTTCTCTACAGTTGGCAAGCGTTCTCTATGCAGCAGCAACGCCACTTGGTTCAGCTACCTGTGCTGACGCAACTGATGCATGCAACCTTACAACGGCTCTTGGTGATGTTGGAGCAGGTGGAGTAATAGACCTCGTAACGCCAGGGAGCACCGCTCACTATGACGGCAACTTCACCCTCAATACAAACGATACCTCAGCGACGGCACCGGTCACCATTCAACCTGCCCCTGGGGTAACAAACCCAACTCTTGATGGACAAGGCAAAGGTACAGTCTGATACGCCCCGGAAATCTTGGAGACTCCTAGTCTTGAGTTAAGGAGTCATCATTATGGCAAGAGTAAAGAAGTATTCACCCGAAGTTCGTGATCGAGCAATACGAATGGTCACGGACCATCGAGGTGAGTATCCCCCACAGTGGGCAGCTATTCAATCTGTTGCTCAGAAGCTGTAAATGACGCCCGAGACGCTACGTACTTGGGTACGTCAGGCTTCGATAGATGTCGGTGAGACTAAAGGAACAACTACTCAATGAGAGAGAGCGCACCCGTCAACTAGAGCGAGAAGTCGTAGAGCTTCGTAGAGCTAATGAGATTTTACGTGCGGCCTCGATTTTCTTTGCGACCGAGTTGGACGGTCAAAGCGCGAAGCGAAGCAAGTAATTGCTTTTATAGATTGCAATAAGCAAAAGTGGGGAGTCCAGCCGATCTGTAGGGTCTTACAGTTCGCTTCCTCGACTTATTACTCTAATAAATCACGAGTTGCCTCAGTGAGATCTATTCGTGATAAATCTCTCAAGACGAAGATAAGTAAAATTCACAAGGACAACTACTTTCGTATATGGGCTTAGGAAGCTCTGGTGTGCGCTTAAGCGCGAAGGTATCGACATCGCACGCTGCACAACAGAGCGTTTGATGGCTGAGCTCGGTATTTCTGGGGTGAGACGTGGTAAGACTTACGTCGTAACCACCGTCGCGAATGAGCTCGTAGAACGCCCGAAAGACCTGGTAAACAGGAACTTTACGTCTAATGAGCCAAACAACTTGTGGGTGGCGGATATCACTTACGTCAAGACAAAGATTGGCTGGGCCTACGTTGCCTTCGTTACAGACGTATTTTCAAGGACGATCCTAGGATGGAAGGTATCGCCATCGC
>NZ_JXYS01000063.1 GCF_000949295.1 Acidithrix ferrooxidans | reverse complement strand
TGGNTTTTTAGTTGATGAATCAGCTATTGGAGTGATAACCGGAGAAGTTGGATCTGGCAAAACAGTAGCAGTGAGAAAAGCAGTGTCACTGTTAGAGCCATCGAGACACAGTATTATCTATCTGGCTAATCCGGCACTTGGAACTAAAGGGATATATTCAGGGATCGTCTCTCATTTAGGCGAGAGTCCCTGTTTTTACAAAACACCGCTTATCTCCCAGACAATCTCGCTGCTTGCATCTGAATCGGAAAAGGGACGAAAGGTGGTAGTGGTATGTGACGAGGCTCATCTCTTGGAAGGTTCCCAGTTAGAAGAGCTGAGATTTCTTACCAATAGCGATATGGATTCATCCAGCTCTTTTGCTCTGGTTTTAGTTGGTCAGCCAAATCTAAAGGCACGGCTGCGACTTGGAACCTTTAGCGCACTTGAACAGAGAATATCGCTTCGCTATAGCGTTCCACCAATGAAATCGGAGGAAACCAAAAGCTATACGCTACATCACCTGAAGCTGGCAGGTCGAACGGATGCTCTATTTTCAGATGAAGCGTTGGGACTGATTCATCAGGTTTCCAGAGGTCTGCCGAGAGCGGTCAACAACCTTGCCCGTCAAGCACTGATAGCTACATTTGCAAATAAAAGCGCAATCGTAGATGAGAAATCGGCACGCCAGGCAATATCAGAAGTTGATTCAGAGTGAGAATGAGAAAGTTAGCGACAACCAGAGGACCGCCGTGACCACCATCAGTGTCACTGGCGACATAGCGATCACACAACATGATCAGTTACTATGTCGTCTGCATGATCAGCTTGGCTGGCGGGCAACAGACGCCTCGCGCCGAGTTTTAGCAGATCGTGAGCAGTTCCTTCACTCAAGTGAGACAGCGATGCAGTGGGAGAAGTTGAACGAAGTGCCAGCGTGCGAACAAGGTGGGTTGTGCCGTCTTATGAATCTGCCATTGCCATTGCCATTCGGCGAGTGAGCAACGTTTACCAGAGGCCTCGACCACTTTCGGCGACCGATCGCGTCGCGGATTTCAATTGCACTTCAACTGAGCAAACTCTTTGGCTTCGTCACTACTGCAAACAGGCAGCAGCATCAAGCACAGCTCGAGTTTTTGTCGTAACTCAGGAGTTCGCCCAGGCTGTAGTTGCTTAATATACCTGGTGTATGGCCCAATTAGATCTTGCAGCGACGCCTAAGCGCATAATAATAGGTGCAGGACATTATCCGCAACCAGTGGCCCTACTGGCGCGACTCGGTGTTGACTATCGACATGAAGGAAAGGGACTTGGTGCCGCCCTATTGGTTGATGTCGTGACTCGCCTTTTAGTGCTCAGCGAGGAAATCGGTTGTCGCGGACTATTGATTCACGCCGAGACCGAAGTGGCCCGCGAATTCTATCTTCATCTCATTCCTGAACTAGAGAGGAGCCCAACCGGCGATCTGCACCTCGTCCTTCTCTTGAAGGACGCTCGTAGAACCTTGCTTGGTAGTTGACTCTGAGATACCGCAGTTGGGTCGACCCGTTGCGGCGTCAATCCATTTGCCTTGGGCGAACCGAATCGAAAAGTGCTTATCCTTGCAGTCCTCCCTTATCCTGGGAGGGTTATAACTGATGGGGTCGAGCCAGTCCGCCATTAGGCGACCTTCCGGTAAGTCCATTATGCGGTGCCTGAAGTACCTTTCGTCCATAGCGTCGTTTTATGGCGTAATTCGTACTCTCAAGTGGTCGAAGATAAAAAAATCACGGCTTCTCTGCGTGAATAGGAAAAACGGTGCCATGCACGCTTGAGTTAGTGTCGCATGCGGAGCGGGCGACTTTGAAACTGTACCTAGGAACATACAAGGCGCTTTGTGTCAACGCCATTTGAAGTTGAACTTTGCGATTTTCGACCCACCATGGATAACTAATACAGAGAGACCCGCAATAAACATTCGCCGGGGGTCTCTCTGTGTTAGGAAAATTGAGGATCTACAAAAGTTCAGTGAACCTAAAGGTCTGGCGACCTACGAAGATGCACCTACAGTGGTAGCGTCTACGCCCGTCGTCGACTGGCTACCCGACTGGACATCCACATTGGCGCCGCTATTTAGGTTTGAACCTCCCGTTGTATCCATACCGGTGTCAGCAGTAGCGTTAGGACTTTCCGTATTCAACGGTGTTACGGCGTGCACACTCGTAGATGATGGAACAGAAGTGACGGGATGCAGCGTCGAAGCATAGGCGACACCACCGGAAAGGGCAGGTAAAACCGTTAATGTTCCGATTGCAATTTTGTGTCTAAGTTTCATAATGTTTCTCCTTGTTAGCCATTGGGTATAGTTCAAATGTAAAGGGACATTATGTGAAGATGATGTAATGGGTCAGTTGCCTTTTATGAAATCTGGCATGGGAAATCTTATGGTCACCTGGGCTCCTCCAGAAGGTCCGTTCGAAGCCGTTACCCTTCCGTTCATGGCCTCTACTAGGGATTTGACAATAGCTAGGCCGAGACCAGATCCACCAGATGCCCGATCACGATGTTCGTTAGCCCTACTGAAGCGTTCGAAGGCTAGTGGGATGAAATCTATCGGGAAACCAGACCCCTGGTCTTCTACTACTAGAACAACCGAATCGGACTGATACTCGCAAGTTATATGAATGGCGGCCCCGAAGGGGGAATGCCGTAATGAGTTGCCAAGCAGATTGGCCATAATCTGTCGCAGAGCTGATTCATCTACCTCGCAAATTACCGACTTATCGCAATCTAATACGAAGGAGACGCATTGCTCTTTTGCGAGATTCGCAAAATCGTCAGTCGATCGGGCCAGAATCGGACTTATCTCTTTCGTTTCAAGTGTGGCTATTGCAGCCCCTTCGTCCGTTCGAGCTAGCAGTAGCAGATGTTCAGAAAGCCTGATGATTCTTTCAGTATCTTCGAGTGCCTCAGCTAAAGCGTGGCGCAGCTCCGTCTCAGTTCTATTGGATTTCTGGGCTAACTCGAGTTCGCCTTTTAGAATCGCTAGAGGGGTCCTTAATTCATGACCGGCTACGGTAATGAATCCCCTTTGAACGCTTATCGACTCCTCAAGCCGTCTCAAGAGATCACTGAGGGTCCTTGCCAAATTGGCAACTTCATCTTTGGTTTTTGGAATTTCTAATGAACCCCACTGACCTAGGGTAAATATTTCCTCGACCTGTTGTCGCATCTTTGACACTGGAGCAAGGGCTGCACCAGACAATGCCCAAGCGACTAAACCTGCGACGAGTACAAGAAGGATACCGAAAAGTCCCAGCTCGACTTCTATACCTTCGATGCGTGAATCAATGTTTCTTAGGGAGGCGCCGATAACAGCAACCTCCCCGCCACTACCAGGAATTGATACGGCTAAAAAAAGAGTCGGATTTTTGTAAAGGTATTTTGTTGTAATCACTTCATGAATTGCGGCACTTCGACTCTGCGAAGCACCAATGAGTAGCGTCGATGCCGGAACGCCGTATGACTCCAAAACGATTCCGTCTTTGGTTAGGATTTGAGCTGCCGTTATCGTACTGTTGGGTGCAGCCACAGAAAACGGTAGGCCCGGAAGCTGGACTGTAGAAGAATTAGTGTCGCTACTGTTCAAGTTTGGGGGAACTTCTTGAGAGAAAGATGTTCCGGTTTGTCCAGATTGTTGGCTTCCGGAAACATTTTGACCAAGTATGTAACCCTTGGCCCGGAGCTCTGTAATCAAAGACGACTTAAGCCCGTAAGAAACCTGGTGCAGAAAAAGAACTGAACCGACTATGAGAATCACGGCTGTAACGAATGAAAATAAAATAGCCAAACGAAGTTTTATTGGCACCGTATCCCTATCCGCTATAGTCTTTGAGTCGATAACCGACTCCCCGTATAGTTTCAATATCGTCTCGATCAAAGGGGCGGTCCACCTTCCGCCTCAGATAAGCCACATATTGGTCGACAACGTTTGAAAACCAATCATCTTCCAGACCCCATATCTGATCGATGATCTGTTCTCTGCTGAGTACTCTTCCGGGATTTCTCATGAACAGCTCCAAAAGTGCAAATTCTTTTGGAGAAACGTGCTTCGTAAGTTCCTTGTCAGCTCTCCACACTCTATGGCGTGCAGGATCTAGTTTTAAGTCTCCAACGACCAGTACCGTGGGCCTTTCCGGCTGACCCCTACGAATTAGAGCCCGAATTCTTGCCGATAGTTCGATAAGGCTAAAGGGTTTGACCAGATAGTCATCTGCCCCTGAGTCCAAACCTTCCACTCTGTCTGAAACATCGGTTCTTGCGGTAACGATTAATATCGGTATCCAGCACCCATTCGCTCTCAGTTCTCGACAAACTTCAAAACCGTCCATTCCAGGCATCATGATGTCGAGCACGATTGCGGCGTAAGGCTCTGTCTTTGCAATAGCGAGAGCCCCCTTGCCCTCACCTATCACGTCTACGGTATATCCGTCCTCGGTAAGGCTCCGCTGAAGTAGGGCCGCCATCTTGATTTCATCTTCCACCACCAATACTCGCATGAAAAGTCAACGTATGTGATGAAGATGTGAAAGTCGTGTGAGTCAATAAGTTTTAAGGTATACCCCTAATGAGTGTTATGCAGTATTGGAAACAACGGACCAAACTGGCCCCAGTTAGCTTGACCAAGTGGCCCCACTCTTAGACATATTAATTCCTATCATTGAGTTTATGAAAAACGACTCAAAAGACAGAAAAAGGATGCTAAGAGTGGAACTCTACGAGAATATCAGAGTTGCGGTAAATAAAGAAGGCTTTTCGATTAGAGGGGCTGCAAATAAGTTCAAGGTTCACCGAAGAGTGGTTCGACGGGCTCTGATGAACGCAATGCCGCCCGAGAGAAGCCCAAGTTCGGTTATGCGACCAAAGCTAGGTCAATACGAACTGATAGTTCGTAAATGGCTCGAAGACGATTGTAATGTAGCTCCCAAGCAGCGACACACGGGAACTCGTGTCTGGCGACGCCTCGTTGATGAATGTCAAGCTGATGTTTCAGTCTCAGCAGTAAGGGTGATGGTAAAGGCACTACGGGCCGAGATAGACCTGCCAGTTCCTACAGCGATGATTCCCCAAATTCACCTACCGGGGAAAAGGCCAGATGTTGACTTTGGTGATGTACTTGTCTATGTCAATGGAGAAAAGATCAAGGCGAAGATGTTCGCTATGAGGTTATCTCACTCCGGTAAAGCATTTCATATGGTCTATAGCGGTGAGTCTCAAGAGTGCTTTTTTGATGGGCACGAAAAAGCCTTTGAATTCTTTGGTGGCGTTCCCGAAGTAATCAGATATGACAATTTAACAAGTGCTGTTCAAAAGGTACTATCTGGCAGAGAGAGGATGGAGAACGAACGATTCGTGGCATTTAGGTCTCACTATGGTTTCACCTCGTCCTTTTGTACTCCTGGAATCGATGGAGCTCATGAAAAAGGTGGAATCGAGGGAGAGGTAAAGAGGGCAAGAAGAAGGTACTTCGTACCGCTTCCCCATGGCCAAACACTTGGCGAGATCAACGACAAGCTCCATCTACGAGTAGACAACGACGATAAGACCCGCCATATCAGCTACCGTCGTACCACAGCGCATACAGACTTTACTGAAGAGAAGAAACACCTGATGCAGCTTGTTAGCGAACCTTTCGGTTCCGCCAAGATACTTTTTCCAAAAGTCGATGCTAAATCGCGCATCTCAGTCCGCAGCTGTCATTACTCAGTACCGGTGAGCCTTATTGGTAAATCTGTCGAAGTGGCACTATCTGCTAGCGATCTAGTAGTAGTTCATAAGGGCAAGGTGGTTGCACGTCATGATCGCCTTATCCACAGGGGAGACTCCTCCTTGATACTCGATCACTACCTAGAGGCATTTACCCGTAAACCAGGTGCATTTGCCTCAGCGGTGCCATTAGATCAAGCGAAGAAGAACGGCACCTTTTGGGCTGAACACGCTAGCTTTCTAGCTGCTGCAACCCAAAAGTATGGGGAGCGTGACGGTGTATTTGAGATGATATCGGTCTTACTCATTGGTAGAAGACTTCCAAAAGTAGCAATAGTAGCTGGTATCAATTGCGCTCTTGAGATGAATAGTCCGAAGGCTTCCTATGTTGAGATCAAAGCTCGAGAATATCTAGAGCCAAAAGAAACTGTTCCTCTTTCTAAATGTCCAGAGGTTACCAGCGAGTTGGTAGACCTTGGTCAATATGAGCAACTCCTAATGGGCCAGGTGGCCTCATGAGCCAAGAGTCCGAACTTCTAGATATAGCTAATTACGCGAAAGCTCTACGCCTGCCTGCAATTGGTGCCAACTTCGCCGATATCTTGGCCCAAGCCAAAAGAGATGGTTGGAGTCATCTGCGATTTATCACCGAGCTTTTATCTCTAGAGCTGACCGAACGCGAGGCCCGACGATGCCAACGTCTTTTAATAGAGGCAAAGATACCTCGTACTAAATTACTAGGTGAGTTCAACTTGGCAGATTCCTCTATAACTACAGAGACTCTAGAGTTTCTCGTAAGAGGAGACTTCTGTGACGTTGCTACCTCGGTTGTTCTAGTTGGTGGACCAGGGACTGGTAAGACCCATCTCTTGATTGGAACACTTGTCTCCCTGACAGCAAAAGGAAAGAAAGTGCGCTACACCAACGCTGCCACTTTAGTAAATGAACTCCATGAAGCACAAGATGACCATAGATTGTCCAAGGTCATTGAAAGGTATCAGCGCCTTGATGTCCTTGGGATTGATGAGCTTGGGTACCTCCAACTCGATAGACGCGGTGCCGAACTACTCTTTCAGGTAATCATAGAGAGAGAAGAGCAATCCTCGTTGATGGTTGCTACCAATCCTCCGTTCTCTCAAATGGAATGGTATTTTTAGCGATCCAAGACTCGCAGGAGCAGTGGTTGATCGAATCACCTTCAACTCCAAGATCATCGAAACTGGATCTTCGTCTTTTCGTCTTCGCTCAGCAATAGCGACAAAGCAGAAGAAGTAGCACTCAATAGTTCCAAATAAACCTTGAGA